>JAIDPG010000313.1 GCA_029062865.1 Oscillospiraceae bacterium | reverse complement strand
GCGCGTTGGCGTTTGTTGTTCTTCGTTTTTCGGACAGCGACCCGTTCAGGACATTCTGGAGCGCGCCGATTTTTCAGCGAATGAACGTTATCGGAATGGCGGTCGTTTCAATTTTGCTGATTTACATTCCCGCGATAAACAAGAGCTTCGGCTTCGCGGCGGCAGGCTTCGGGGAGCTGATGATAAGCATAGTATTGGGGCTTCTCCCCGCGGTGATTTATTTCTTCGTCAAGAAATTTATAGCGCCGAAATTCAGCTATGAGAACACAAAATAACGTTTTCCCCGCCGGAGGCGGGGAAAACCGTATTTTATCACTAACATAATGGGGGAAAATAAAAAAATGAAAAAGTTCTTGGAATATTTAAAGTACTTTCTGTGCGGGCTGGTTTTCGGCATTGCGAACGTCATCCCGGGCGTAAGCGGCGGGACGATGCTCGTTATTTTCGGGGTGTTCGACAGGCTGACGGAGGCGATTTCGGGCATTAAGAAAATCTTCACGAACATCGCGTTTCTGATTACATTCGCGCTCGGCGCGGGAGCGGGAATCCTCCTGTCGGCAAAGGTGATAGGCTCGATGTTCGAGACATACGCCGTTCAGACAAATATGTTCTTTATCGGACTGATTTTGGGCGGAATTCCGCTTATCGTAAAGCTCGGAACCGCTGAAAAGAAAGCAAAGCCCCTCTGCTTTTTGCCGTTTGTGATCTCAATGGCAATCGTAATCGGGCTTGCCGTGCTTGAAAAGATGGATATCTTCACAATGACTGCCGAAAATGTCACGGGATTTGACGTGATTATCTCGCTGAAGCTGATTCTCTGCGCGGCGATAGCGGCGGTTACGATGATAATTCCCGGCATTTCGGGCTCGTTTATGATGATGCTCCTCGGCGTTTACAAAACGATAATCGGCGCGCTGAACGACTGGAATTTCTACGTGATAATCCCGTTCGCCTTAGGTGCGATAATCGGCATTATCTTTGGCGCGAAGCTCATTTCGATATTGATCAGAAAAAACAAGCTTATGGTTTATTCCGCGATTATGGGAATGGTTGTGGGCTCCGTCTACGCGATCCTCCCGGACGGCTTCGGCTTGAACCTTTCGACGGGCTACGGCTTTGCGTTTATGCTGATTGGTGCTCTCGCTTCCGTGCTTGTGGAAAAATTGAACACCGAAAACGAATGAAAAAATCTCCCGCAAAGGCGTGACGCCTTTTTCATTACGTTTCATAGAAAACAAAGGGTCAAGCACTTTTCGCTCGACCCTTAAAAGCTTCTGTAAGGCTACCCTCCTAAGCGGGGGATTTTTATGTGTTTCACTCGATCGCGCGGGAAAGCGTAATCGCGAGAATATCTTCGGATGCGGGGTTTTTCATGTAGTAGTTGGTGGTCTCGACTCTGCGGTATACGCCGTCGTCGCCGAGCTGCCTTGTAACGACCGCGCGCTCGCGCTGACCGTTTTCATACGCGGTTATCTGGTCTTGAACGTCAAACGTGTCGGAGAAAAGCTGCTTGTCGTCGGGGTGCATTGTCGAAGCGCCGTGAACGATAAGCTCCGTGTAAACGCCCGTGGAAGGGCAGGAGCGCGTCGAGAACTGCTCATACGCCATCATATAAAAGCTGTTGCGGCTGAGATTGCTGAGAATTACAAGCGGATAGCGCTTGAACACCGCGTTTAAAAGCAGCTGTGTAGCGCTCGCGGGCGGGAGCGTCAGCAGAATGTCCTCCGCCTCAGGCGCTGAATCGGCGAGCTTCAGCGCCTCGCGGAAATCATTCTCCGGCATCGGCTTTGAGAATAGAAAGCCTTGAATAAGCTCGCAGCCGCAGGTTCGCAGAAATCCGAGCTGTTCTTTGGTTTCAACGCCCTCGGCAACCGTGATCAGATTCAAACGGTGCGCGAAGTCGAATATGCTCTCAAGCACGATGCGCTCCTTCTCGTCCTCGCAGTTGCCGCTAAGCAGCGATTTATCGATTTTAAGCACCGAAGCGGGAACGTCCTTCACGAAATTCAGCGACGAAAGCCCGCTGCCGAAGTCGTCGATTGAGATCTCAAAGCCCGCGTCCTTGATAGAGCGGACGAATTTTATAATGTCGGCTCCGTCCATCGCCAAGGCGGATTCGGTGATCTCGATCTCGATAAGCCGCCGCGGCACGCCGAGCTTGTCAACCGTCTCGGAAAGCCTCTCGGCGAAGTCCGGCTCTTTAGCGTGGAGCCGCGAGAAATTCACCGAAACCGTCACAACGTGGCGGTTAGCCTTGATTTCGTCTGCAAGAAAGCGGCACGTCTCGCGGAGCATATACCAGTCAAGCTCGGCGATAAGCCCAAGCTCCTCAAGCAGGGGAATAAACATCGCGGGTGAGATCATCACGCCATCGGACATCTGCCAGCGAGCCAGAGCCTCCGCCCCCTGGATTTTCCCGTTTATCGCGTTGTGCTTCGGCTGATAATACACCTTGATCTCCCGATTGTCAAGCGCAGTTTTGATAAGCGCGCCTATGTTATAGCTGTTGATCTCAATGCCCATATATAACCTCCTGAATAGAATTATCTCAGTAAGATAATTATACCACGTTAAGCGGGTTTTGTCAATATTAGAATTGAGGAATTTAAGAAGTAAGAAGTAAGAGTGTCAAGCCTGAAGAAACGACCACAAGCCGCTATCAAGCGAAGTGTTATCAGGCGTTGTTTTTGCGGTTCCGCGAAGCGGAATCGCGGACGACAGTCCGCGAAGCAA
>JAIDPG010000312.1 GCA_029062865.1 Oscillospiraceae bacterium | reverse complement strand
GGGCGGCGGGGCGGTCAGGGCGCGTTCGAGACGTTTTTCGGCGCGTTTGCGCTCCGCCGCGAGGTCGAAGTTTTTGTTCTTAAAATCCAGAAGCCACGCCGTCGCCTCTGCCTTGCCTTTTTCCGTTGAGAACGCTATCAACTTGTCGCGCGTCGCGGAATTATTCAGCCAGCCGTGCTTCGCGCAGACGGCAAGATACTCGATTTTTCCGTCAAGTATAAACCGCCGCATTTCGCCTATTCTGTCAAGGAATTTCGTGTTGAAGTATTCCAAAAAGCAGTCGAAAAGCTCGGGCGACATTCTCGACGAGTATTTGTATCGGTAGTTGCTGTAATACAGCGGCTCTCCGATTTCCAATTTCAACGCGCTTAAAATAAACTCCGCGTTTTTGTTTTTTCGCATAAAAATCGATTCAAGAAAATTGTTTTGAACATCATACAAAATTTCGCGGAAATTCTGCTCGCGAAGCAGGGCGCTTTTGATGTAGTCCGTGAGCGCCGTGCCGCCCTTTTTGAGCTCGTCGTACTTCTCCTTATTCCCCGCAAGAATTGCCGAATAAAGCGCGTCGCTTGCGACGACCTCATCAAACGGGATGTGCGCCTCGTCCTCGTCATAATAGCGGAAATTTATGATGTTTTTTATGCAGTAGAACCGCGCGTTTTCCGTTTTGGGAACGACCGCCACGGCGGCGCATTTAAACGAGAAAACGCTCTCCGCGGTCTCGGCGGCTTTCCTGTCCGTGAAGATGTCAAGCGTTTCGGGCAGCACGACCTCTTTAAGGCAGCTGTTTCTTCCCCATGCATTGTCGCCACCCAGGGCGGATTTACCTATTGTTCTTATCCCGTTCGGGACGACGATCTTTTCTATCATCAGACGCGAGGTCTTGTTTTTTGCGCGGCTGTCCGTCGACGAAAGCGCGTGCTCTCCGATCGCCGTAACAACATTGTTCCCGATCTTCGCGGGAATCGTCACCTCTGCCGCTTCGCCCTTATAGCTCGTAATGATAAGTGTCCCGTCCTCTTGCTTTTTCCAGCTCCATAGCTTGCCCAGTTCCAACGCCGAATCGGGCGCGGCGTTAAGCTCGCGCTCCATTTTCTTCTCGGCTTTCCTGCGCTCCGCAGCGAGATCGGCGGTGCGGTTTTTGAATTCCAGAAGCCACGCCGTGCATTCCGTGCGGTTCTGCTCGGTTGCGTATTCTATCATCTCATCGCGCTTTTTAGCCTGCTTCAGCCAGCCGTGCTTCGCGCAGAGCTCCAGAAGTCCGACGTTGTTCTTCTGGATAAGCGTCCGCATAATGCGGGCTTTGTTCATTTTCTTTTGGTCATAACATTCCAGAAGGCAGGCAAACACCTCGGCGTTGAAAAAGTACTTGTAAATCACATCGTGAACACTCTCGGAATAGTAAAGCGGCGCACCCGTGTCCTTGAAAAACTCCCGCGAAATGTACACAAAATCCGCCTTGGCAATGCCGCTGAGGTCGGAGAGATAGAGATACCAGAACCGCGCCTCGGGCTTGTTCGACACCATAGAGCCGCCGCCGTTTACAAGCACGCGCTTCGCGTTCTCGGAAAGCGTAACGCCCGTCGACCGAAGCTTTTCGACGCGCGCCTTGTCCAGTGACAGCACAGCCTTGAAAAGCTCGTCAGCCCCGCCGTATTCTGTGGTGAATGAATAATATTCGCGCATTGTTATTCCTCCGCATATTTGTAAGTGATCTTGTTTTCATCGCAGTACTTCTCCGCATACGAGCCTTTATGCACCAGAGCGGTGAGCTTGTGACAGTTCCAAAACGCGCCCTCGGACATAGTGTTGAGAGCTGATTTTTCTAAAGAACGCGGCAGTTCTATCGTTTCCAGATCCGTGCAGTTATAGAATGCCCCCACGTCTATCTCGGAAACTCCCTCGCAGAGCTTCACATATTTCAGATCTCGGCAGCCCCAGAACGCCACCGCGCCGATCCTCCTGACATTCCCGCCTATGATAATGCTTTCCAGACCGGTGATGTCCAGCATACCCTTGCTTATTTCGGTGAGCCGTTCGGGGATATTTATTTCCGTAAGCGACCTGCATTTAAAAAAAGCAAACTCACCGATACGCTCGATCGTATCCGGCAATGTGACTTTGGTTATCGCTTTCCGCAAAGCGCGCTGTTCCTCGCGTATCCTCTTTGCGTCCGGTGAGAACGCGTACTCTCCAATCGCCGTAACAATATCAACGCCTATTCTTTCGGGAACGACTATTTCAGTGCGGTCGCCCTTATAACCCAATATTACTATCGTGCCGTCCTCGCGTTTTTCAAAACGCCAGATCTTCTTAAGCTCGGAAAGCGAATTAGGGTCGGCGTTGAGTTCGCGCTCCGCTTTTTTCTCGGCGCGGGCGCGTTCCGCCGCAAGGTCGGCGGTGCGGTTCTTAAATTCAAGCAGCCACGCTGCGGCTTCGGTGTTGCCTTTTTTGCTTGCGTATTCTATAAGCTCGTCGCGTGTTTTCGGCATTTTAAGCCAGCCGTGCTTTTCGCATACCGGCAAACACCCGAGCGCGTTCTTGTCAATAATATCCTTCATTGTTTTCTTTTTTGACATTCGCTTCTGATCGAAGTTTTCAAGAGTGACATCAAAAAAGCCCGGCTCAAGAGCCCGCTTGTTCCCCCACAGCCACAGAGCCTCGGAATAATGGAGCGGTTTGCCGATCTCCGCGCGGAGTATAGCCGCGATCTCGGAGAAATCCTCAAGTGGCATTTCCTTAATTTCGCGGACAAGCGAAAACCAAAATTGATAAGCGGGACTGTCAACGCTCACCGACCGACCCGAGCCGTTTTCAAACACGCCACGCACCTTTTCGGTAAGCATTGAGCCGCCCGCCTTCAACTTCTTAATGCGTTTTTTATCAAGCGTTATTATCGCTTTGAAAAGCTCGTCCTCCGCTCCGAATTCCGTTTGCAAAGAATAGTGATTTGTCATCGTTTCCTCCGGGATTGAGCCCCGCGTTCAATTTAATTTATCTGTCAAACAATATTCTATAAAAGCATTCATTCGCATAATCCCCACATATCCTTAAACAGCGCGTATTCCACCGTCATCTGCGAACCGAAAAGAACATTTTCGGGCATTTCGATTCCCGGAATGACCTCGTCCATTTCCGTAAAGGTCAGTTGCTTAAAGCCCTTTGCCGCAAGAAATTTGCGAATCGTTTCTTCAAGAGCAAATTGCGCCTTGCAGTAAGGCTCTCCGCCGAACCCGTCCAGAACGGGCGTCATTCCGTTGGGGTCGGGATCGTCCGCTTCAAACTCGTGCTGAATATGGTACACATCAGCCACCTTGCTTATCGACAGCACCGACTTATATTTTACTTTGAAATCATTTTTCGCGAACTCGCACACATCAAAATAAATCGCAACTCCCGGATCGCCCGGAAGCTCCGAGACGACCGCGCCGCCAATCTTTGTCTGAGCGGCATTTAAAAGCTCGCCAATAAATTCGAGCTTTTCGTGACATCTTGAAATAAAAGGCTCGAAATTCTTTTGGATATATGTCGTTTCAATTATTCTTTTGACTTCGTCGATCATATTTCCTCACTTCTAAGAACTAACTTTATCGCCCACGGCGGCACGTTATAGTTATTCGGCTCGTCGTCGATAAACACGAACGCCGTTTCGTAGACGGGCTTTTTGGCGGGGAACTCGCCGTAGCCATCCGTTAAGTAAATCAAGCCCTTTAAATTCGTGAACTCGCCTATCTCCACGAGCGAATTGACGTAGCTGAACACGGGTCTGAAATCCGTGCCGCCAAGTCCGTGGATCTTCATTGTCCGCAAATACGCGTCGAATTCCTCCTGCGTCGTGATCTTCACGTCCTCTTGGATCGCCGCGTCGCATTGGATTATGTGCAGGTTTATTTTCGTGAAAAAGCTTTCGGAGCTTTTGAGGATATTGAACGTCTTTTGCACGAATTTCTGCACAAGCTCCCCTGATGTCGAGCCGGACGTATCTATCGCGATGACAAAATCGCGGATCGCCTTTGTGTCCTTGTATTCAAGCGGCTCGATAAGCGGGAGGTTTTCGTACAGCGTCAGACCGTAGGTGTAGTAATTATAATCGAACTCGTCGGGGTTTATGCGCATAACCTCCCCACGCACGGCGAACTTCTTCAGGAATTCCGTGTAGTTGTAGCGCTCGCGGTTGACCTCACGCAGGTTCTGCGTTAAGAGTCCCGCTTCGGTGCCTCTTTGCTTGCCGAAGGTCTCGAGATCGACAAGCATTGTCCCGCCGATTTCGCCCCAATCGGCTGCGAGCTCGCTTAGCTCAACCAAAAACGCCGCGCTGTCCTCGTCTCCGTAACCGGGGATCTTCATTGCCCGTTTCTGCTCGTCCGTTAAATACCAAAGAAAATGCTCGTCCGCCTTGAACAGCATTTTCAGCGTGTCTATAGACTTCTGCGGAAGCTGCTTGTCGAGCAGAAATCTGTAGATCTTCTCCGCGGACAGCATTTTCAGCTCGTCCTTGTAGCCCTCAATAAACTGCTTTTGCTGCCCCGCGCGGAGCGTTCCGAGGTAGTCGAGCCCGAGGTCGTTTATCGCGCTTTCGACGGCTATATCGCACGCGATGTCCCACAAATCCGTATTCACCAGCGAGCTTACGAACATATGCTTGAACACGCAATGGAACACAACGTGCAAATACGCCCGCGTCGTCATATCCTCCTCGAGCTTGAACGTCGTGATGATATGCCGCGGCGAATAGATAAACACCCTGCCGTCCGTCGCGCAGCTTTTCACCCGATACTCGCCGCTTTCCGTTTCGGAAAGCGTATCGGGAACCGGGCTGAGGCGGCTCAGCGCCACGTCCAGAAACCGCAGGTTGACAAGGAGCTTGTTCTTTGCTATTTGCAAGATCTCCGCGGAGATCTTTTCGGATTTCCGTTTTGTTTCTTCGGTCATTTTATTCTCCCTTTTTTATTTTTAAATAACGGTTTTCTCCGCCGCGGGCGGGGAAAACCGCCAAAAATAAAATTATTTTTGAATGAAGGGGGATCGGCTAATTCCAATTGGAATAGCTCGGCGGGAGATGGTCTGTTTTGTTCTGCTTCATACGCTTCGCGTTAAGGCTCACGCCGAAAATCCCAATAAACAGGAAAACCGCACCCGCGCCCATAAAGATAAAGCATGCTATATTTGCCATGCCGCTATTGTCGTAGACTTTTTCCGGATTGTCGGGGTCGATTTTCAGCTCAACGTGCTGCCCTGCCTGAAACCGCGGCGGGTTGGAGGACACCTTGCTTGTGTAGCGATAGTCCTGCCCGTTGTAGGAGTACTCATAAATCGGCGCATAAGTGGTAACTGTCTCGCGCTGACTGTGCTTACGTGTGCCGTGCCTTTGGTAGCGGGTGCTCGTCCGCTCCTCAAGACCGACTACCACGGCGGGAACAGCAGCGGTGTAGCGATTTTCGCCCCCGCTGCTGCCAATCAGCATCAACAGCCCAAACGCCTCCACGATTGCTCCTACCACCACAAAAACCATCCACAAGGCTATACGCGCGCTTGCGCTTGTAACAACAACCCGTCTACGCATATTATCTCCTTTCAAAATAAACCTCGTTTATTCGGCTCTCTTCGCCCACGGCGGGGAGAGCCGAATTTGTAAGTTACAATCCCTCAAAATCAAAAACGGGGGTGTACTCCTCCTTCGCGGAGCTTTTCTCCTGCATATAGCCTTCGAGCCCCGCGTCAAGCGCCGCGTCGAGTGCTTTTTGGTACTCAAACGTCGTTAAGCGGCGGTTCATTTTCGCGAGTTCGGGGTCTGATTTTACCCGACCGAACGGCGTGTATTGGCTCATCAGGCTGAACAGGATCTCCCCGCGGAAGCGCTCGCCGAGGCGCTTTATGATCTCAATCGAGTCCTTGTGGCAATTCGGTAGAACGAGATGCCGGACGATCACTCCGCGCGTGATCTCGCCGCGCTCGTTGAAAACGGGCTTGCCGACTTGTCTCAGCATTTCCTCGACGGCGCTCATTGCCGTGTTGAAGTAATTCGGCGCGGAGGAAAGCTTTCGCGCCAAGTCCTCGCTGAAATACTTCACGTCGGGTAAGTAAACGTCGACTGCGCCCTCGAGCGTTTTCAGCGTCTCGACGCGCTCATAGCCGCCGGAGTTGTACACTATCGGAAGCTCCAAGCCGCTCTGCTTCGCCATTTCTATCGCGCGCAGGATCTGCGGGACAAAGTGCGTCGGGTTCACTAAATTGATGTTCGCCGCGCCCTTTTCCCGGAGCTCTAAGAAGATCTCCGCGAGGCGGTTTTCCGAGATCCCGCGCCCGAAATTCTCCGAGGAGATGCCGTAATTCTGGCAGAACGCGCAGCGCATAACGCAGCCCGAAAAGAACACCGCGCCGCTTCCACGAGAGCCCGAAACACACGGCTCTTCCCAGAAATGCAGCATAGCCTTTGCCGCCGTTATCTCCTCGCCCATTCCGCAGAACCCGCGCGTTTTCGAACGGTCAACGCCGCACATTCGCGGGCATAACATACACTTCAACGCCGGCTCCTTATCATCACAATCGTATAGATTACCGCGCCCGCGCCAAACAACAAGGTGCATACCCACACAAACGTTTTATCGCTGCTGTTTTCAAGCTCGGTCGGCATTTCCGGATCATAACGCACCTTAACGCGGCCGCCTTCGTGCGTGTTCAACAAAAGCCTTACCCTCTGCGTAACCTCTATCGTTTCGCCGTCCGCGATATAGCTGTACGTAACCTCATTATCGTCTCCATATCTGTCTATCGCCACGACCACGGCTTCCGTTTTGACATACCCCGCGTGAAGCGTGTATGAAATGATCAGATACGTTATGCCTGCCGCAAAGCCCAAATATACGGTAATCAACCCCATTATGAACCTAAAACGTTTGCCGCCGTTCACGCAAATTTCTCCTTTCACAAACGCACATTCGCGGGCACAATTCACACTTCATCTTATGTCCGCTGTCTCCTTATCATCGCTATTGTGGAGTACACCGCACCCCCACCAAAGCCGAGCGTCATGACAAGGATCAGCGTGTTTTCGCCGCTGTTTTCAAGCTTGGTGGGGTCGTCGGGGTCGTAGCGCACCGTCATGCGGTCGCCCTCGTTTTTGCTTGTCCAAAACGGCATTTCCATTGTCCCCTCCACCGTTTTGCCGTCCGCTTTGTAGCTGTATGTTACCCTATCCCTCGTGTCCGATTTATCCACAAGCACGACGACGGCTTCCGTTTTGACGTACCCGGCGCACCTTACTTTCGTCCAAATCAGCCCGACTGTTCCCGCCAGAAACAAGACCCACGCCGAGACCATTGCCGTGATAGCCTTTGCCTTATTGTAAAATATAATTCCGCACTCCCTTACAATATTCCCCCACCCTGCGGGCGGGGGAATATAATTTGATTTTACAGATTCTTGTTCAGCGACTGCCCCGTCGCTCTTCCAACGACCGCGCTGTTGTAATAGCCGATTTTCTGCTTGGTCTGCTTGAGCTGCTCAAGCTCGCGGCGGCTGTCGTTGCGGAGCTCTCTGAACTGCCCCGAAATCACCTTGTCCTTGTCGACTATTCTTTGCTTTGTCGCGGTGATGCTCCGTTGAAGGAGCTGGAGCTTTTTGTGCTGCTCGTCAAGCTCGATCTTCACAAAGCTGCCGTTTATCAACGCGCGGAGCAGCGCCTGCTCTTCGGGGGCTTCGCACTCAACGACCGACTGGAGATCGCTTTTCAGCTCCTCGAGGGTTTCGATAAGCTCGTTTCTTGCGATGAGCGCCGCCTGAAGCGTCTCGATATCGGCGTTTATCATGTTGTCCGTTTCGCGTTCATATTCCTGCAGCGTCTCGAGCATCTGGCTCATAAGCTCCACTGCCTTTGCGCATCCAAAATTTTCACTCATCAGTTTTCCCCCTCCCCTATCAGAAATCGGAAGCAAGCAGCAAGAATGTTGATGTCAGCTCGTGCCTCTTGCCTCTCAGCTTGGAGCTGCTTTATTCGCCAACCTTTTTCTTCTTGCCTCTGTTAGCCTTATCCTGAGCCTCGATCTCTTCTCTGGTCATCTGGCTGATCTGCGTCCACGCGTCGCGCAGCTCGCCTATCATCGGAACGACCTTTTTGAGATCCGTCAGATCCTTGTTGATGTTCGCCTTGACGATCGTGTTGTAGAAGAATACATACAGATCGTCGAGATTCTGCGAGATGGGTATCGACATATCAAGCGACTCGCGCAGCGCGAAGATGCAGTCCTCCGCTTTGATGAACGCGTCGTTGGACTTTGCAAAGTTTTTCTTCTCCACAAAATCCATGCCGATAGCGCACTGCTTTTCGATCTCGCTGTAGAGCTTGATTACGACCTCGACGGGAGTCATGGTCTCAACCGAGCTCTTTTTATATTGTGCGTAAGGATTTACCATAGCTATCAACCCTTTTCGATAATTAAGGTTAAGATATCGGCAGTTTTCCCCGCCCGCGGCGGGGAAAACGCCGATGAGTGTTCTTGCTTGCGGTTTTCCCGCGCTTAAGTAATTTTACTGCGACAAATAGCCGCCGTTCGCGGTGAACTGGGAAATGTAGTTCTGCTGGCTGTCGAACTGCGCCTGCATCTTTTCGAGGTTGGTGAACACCTTCCACCAATAGTCCTCTTTCTTGTCATACTGCGTCTGAAGGCGCTCCATACGCTTTTGTATGCGCTCCATTTCCTTGTAGATCGCGTTCGTCTTAGCGGTGGTGCCCTTTTCGGTGCCCGCCTTGCGAACAAGCGAGCCGGATTTTTCCGGAGTTGCGCTTTCCCTTACGGCGTTTTCGATAGCTGTCTTGGTCTTTGCCATTACGCCGTTCTCCGCGTCGGTAAAGAGCTTCTCAACCGCCTCAGGTTTCTCCTCGAGAGCCTTGCGGAGCCTATCCTCGTCTATCTCCAGCTTGCCGAGCTGAACGTCCGTGAGTGAGGACGTAAGGTAGCTTGCGGTCTTAATGCCCATACTTGCCAAGCCGAACTTCGAGCCGTCGTCAAGCGTAACATAAGTAGTCAGCGCCGAGCGAATTCTGTTCATCGCCATCATAACGGTGCTGTCGTGATACAGCAAGCCCTTCTTCGCGGCGATCTCCCACTTCTCGATCTCCTTATCGGACATATCCTCTTTTTCCTCGTCGGTGAGAGGATCGTAGAAGTTCTTGTTCTTGTCCTGCGGACGAGCGGTGTAGGTGTACTCCGCTATCTCGTCTATCATCTTGTTGTAGTCCTCGACGAAGCTCTTGATAGTGTCTACAACGCTGTCGGTGTCCTTCGCGAGGTTTACGGTGATCGTGTCGTTTTCGGTGGGGTCAACGTCCGAGAAATCGAGCTTCATGCCGTCTATCTCATAAACATTGTCGTTATGCTCAACCTGTACGCCGTCGATAGTGATCATCGCGTTGGTGCCGTCGGTGTGGCTTGCCATTGTGCTGTCGGTGAGCTTGAGAAGCTGCGCGAGGGGGCTGTCGGTCACTCTGAGGTCTCCGCCCGTGCCCTTGTCGTTCGCCGTGAGCGTAAACGCTCCCTCAAGCTTGGAATAGGACAGCGTAACGCCCGCGTCGCTCTTGTTTACGGCGTTGATGAGATCCTTAACCGTAGCGTTCGCGCCGACGGTTATCTCCTTGCCGTTTATCGTCAGCGAATAGCCCTCGCCGGAACCCTCAAACGGAACCTCCTTTTCGGGGATCGTGTAGCTTATTGAAGGAGCGTCGAGACCGAGCTTGCCGTCGTCGGAGGATACCGAGAACTTAACCGCCTCGCCTGCCGCGTTCTTCGCGGTGAGCGCGCCGTCCGCGTACTCAAACGTATAGCCGTCGGACGCAAAATGCGTGTTAAATCTGTTGAGGATCCTCTCCTCATTGTAATCACGTGCCGCGTCAGCAGTGGTATACGCGAACGCGTCAAGCGCGTCGCCGTCTATCGGATCGGTTTCGGAAAGACCGTTTGCCTTTCTGTAAGCCGCTTCCTTGAGGTTGTTGAAGGACGTGGTGCCCTCGGTGTAATCGTCCGCGGTTTTCAGCCCGCTGAACTGGAAGTTTACGTCGTCTCTGCCGTCGAGCGAAACGGTTATCCAATGCGAGCCCGAATCGTTCGCCTCGATGTCGCCGGGGTCGAACGCTATCTTATCAGAAAGCACCGCGATGCCGAATTTTCCGACGTTCTGCGTAACGGAAAGGCTGTCGCCGTTTTCCATTTTGAACGCGTAATCGCCCGAGCCGTTTTTCTCGACTTTAAGCCCGCTGCCGCCGAACGCCTTCGCAAGCTCGCTGTTAAGGCTTGCCGCGATCTCGTCCTCGTCCTTGCCGGAGAACGTTACGGTCTTAGTCGTGCCGCCCACGCCGATGTCCAGCGAGAAGTTGTAATTGCCGTTCTCGTCAGCGTCCGCTCTGTCCATAGCGTTGGAGATGTTGAGCTTGAAGTTGGAGGGCAGCGTGTAGTCCTTCTTCATAACCGTGCCGCCCGTAATGCCGAGATCGGACAGCTTCATCGTCTCGTCAAGATAGCTCGAAGCGGAGCCCTTTTTCAAGCCGAACGTCGCGTCGCAGGTGGAGGTCATCGTAAACTCCGCCGCCTTGTTGCGCATGTTCGGACCGGTGTAATTCGCGATCATCGAAGAGCCGTCGATCTTAAATGTAATGCCCTGCTCGAACTGGTACGCGCTGTTAAGCGCGGACGTGAGAGACTTCGCGTTGTAGTCGCTCGCCGCGTCAAGGCTGGAGTACTTGAAGGCATAACCGTCTCTAGCCTCGGAGTCCATCTGGTCTTGAAGCATTTTCTTTATCGCTTCGTCGTTCGGGTCGTAATTCGCGCCGCTCTTCTTCGCGTATGCTTCAAGCTTGAGATCGTTGAACAGCTTATCGATATACGCGTCACTGCCGCGCCCATCGAAGTATGTAGACGAAACGGTGTCAAACTCGATGTTCTTCGTAACAGCCTCGCCCGTGTAGTAATTCGGAACGGAAACGGAGATAGAGCTCTTTCCCGTAAGCGCCGCCGCGGGATCGATAGCTACTCTCGTCGCGGGCTTGTTCATACCGAAGTTGCCCGTTCTCTCGGTTACTGTCGCCATGGAGTTGCCCGTGGTCTTAAACTGGAACTCGCCGTTCTTGAGCTCCGCGGAGATAAACGCCGCGCCGCCCGAGGTCGTGCCGAACGCGTCCTCAAGCTCGTAATTGAGGCTCGAAAGGAGTTCATCCTTGCTCGAACCGGAAAACTCAATAGTCTTAGCTACATTGCCGACCTTAACGTCCAACGAGAAGTTGTACTTGCCGTTCTCGTCAGCCGTCGCATCCGCGAGGGCTCTGTCAACGTCGAGCTTAAATCTGCCCGCGGAAACCTGACCGCCCTTTGTAACAGCGGCAGTCGCCAACGAGTTTACCTTGAGGGTGTGCGAGCCGACAACCGCATCGGAGGTCGTCGAGACCTTAAGCCCGCTCTCCTTGCCCGATTTCGTCGTGATTGTCGTCTTGAGCTTCTTGAACGTGCTCGGGCTCATCAAATAAGTATCGCGCTTCAAGATATCGAAATACTTGTTCTTGAACGACGTGATCTTCGACGTAATGTCGCGATACTGCTCCTGCTTCCACTGGAGCGTCTGGAGCTTTTTGGTTTGGGTGTCTATTTTGGACTGATAAGCAGAAAGCATCTGCTTTATCATCGCCTCGGTATCAAAACCCGAATTGATACCGCTTAATCTCATCTGACTGCCTGCCATATTAGTTCTCCTCCTGTTTATGTGCACTAAGAAGCTGCTTTATCGCCTCGCCGGACGAATGAGCCGACTGCTCGTTCGTCTGCCGCAGGAGCTTCAGCTCGCTTCGGTATATCTTTACCTCTTTCGGAGCGTTTATCCCGATTTTGACCTTATCCTTCGATACCTCCAAAACCGTGACCTCAATGTTGTCGGCGATCGTTATGCTTTCATCGCACTTTCGGGTAATTACCAGCATATCACGCCTCCTCCGAATAGACCGGATACTTAAATTCGTAATCCTCCAACAGCATCTGCCCGGCGACGTTTGTCTTTGTGTTGATAACTATCGGGCAGCGGAGGTTTATCGTGGTTTTCTTGTAATCATCGGGAACTATCGCGACAGCTAGGACGCGCAGCGCGTCGCCGTCATCCGTATCCAGAACCTTTTGCGTCTCGTCGTCAAGCTCGAACTGATAATCCGGATAAATCTGCCACGGGTCGTAAACCACGAAGCACGGCTCGGTTTTGTCCACCGCCTGAAACCACATCGGAAACGTGTCCTCTCCGAGGGGGCTTATCAGCGTGTAGCGCTTGGTGTCCTCAAAGCCGATTATGCCGCTCGGCATATTGATTATCGTCTGCTCGTTTATTTCGACCTCGCCAAAATCTCTTGTTACAATCTTCATATTGCGTTCCTTTTTAAGAATTAACCTCTTACATCAAAAGCCGGCGGCTCGTAATTCGGGTTCGCGCTCGGCGGAACATAGATAGGGTCGCCCACATACTCGATCTTTACGTGCGGCTTTTCGTGAACAATAAACTCGATGCTGCCCGGAACAAATTCCATCGGCGACTCCGGGTGGATATCCCAGTCGAAATCCTGCGAGCCCATCTGATACTCGATGCTCAGCTTGCCCTCGTCAAACGTGATGTCCGCGCCCTCTTTCGGGAGGAACTCCATGATCGTCTGAACCGTCGCGCCCGCTCTCGCGTTGTTGAGCGCTATCTCGGCAGGAGACATACCGCGCGCGAGCTGATCGCCCTCGGCAGCCACCTTAGCCGTCCCCTGGAAGGCGATCGAAAAGCCCTCCTGCGCCTTTTGCTGAAGCAGATCGCCGTCGGTCATATGACCCTCCCCGAGACTCTTCCTTGCCTCGTAGGTGTCGATGTTCAGCTTCAGCGGCTCAGCCTCCATAACAAATCCGCCGTTTCTGGTCTGGATATTTACTTTCGGCTGAGTGTACTCTTTCGAGTGTTCGAACTTAGCGTTTGTCACCTTGATCTCGATCTGAATGGGAATCGTGGTGATCTGAAGTAAATTCGGAATCAATTAAAACACCTCCTGCGTAATAATATCTTTATGGAAGCCCCCGGTTTAGTTTCCTCGCCCATCCGCGGTTCGGAAAACTAAGCCGCACCCGAGGCTGCCTTAATTTACCTTATGTAATTAAAGATGCTGTTCGGCACTACCGAGCTTGACATCTGCAAGCACGCATTGTAAAGCGCCTCATACGTTTTCCAAAGCGTTATTTCTTTCTCGGCGTCCGTTATCTCAAGATCGTTCTGCCGCTCGCAGAGGTTCAATTCTCTTGTCGTCAGCTTTTCAATGTTGAAGTCGATGAAGTCCTCGTTGCAGCCGAGGTCGGCTATCTGGACGAGCAAATGCTCGTTCGCCATTACGATCTTGTCAATGCAGCCGTTCGCGTAGTCGATGTCTCCCGCGCGCAGCGCCCTTGCCGCGTCTATCGTCAGCTGGAGATAATTGTTCGAGTAGATAACGTCTCTGCTCGCCACCTTGGGGTCGGACGCGGAGCCTGTCAAAACCGTCGTGACGGAAACGGGGTTGCCGTCGTAGGCGGTGACAACGCCGTCCTCGTCAATGCTTATTTTAGCATGAGCCCCCGTCAGCCCGAACATATCCGAAAGTGCGCCCTGAATGTTTGACCGCGCGGTCTCGGGATCGGTGCTTCCAATAAAGCTGATGATCTTTGCCTTGTTGTTGTAAACCACCTTAAGGCAGTATTCCTGCCCATCGTTCAGCGCGTTGAGATCGACGGTGTACTTCGCGCCGCTTGACGGCTTTATCGCAATAACGCCGAAATCCGCCTTGTCAACCTCGCCGAGCTTCGCGAAGCTGTCTCCGTCCTCAAAATAAATCGACTTTTTATCGCCAAAGGGTCCCGAAGCCTTGAGACCCGTTGCCTCCTCTATCGCCTTTATCGTATCGGCGGTAGTGTTGCCTGCGGTAAACGTTTTCTCCGCGCCGTTGACCTTTATAACATACTTGTTGCCTGCGTTGAGCTTAACAAGGTCTATCTGATCGTACGGCTCGGACGTGACTGTCGCGCCTCTTTGAATCTCGGTGTCGACCGTCATCTTCATCGAGTCCTCAACGCTAACTACCTGTCCCTCCGCCGAGAAGCAGCCCTTTGTTACGGGGTTTTTCGAGATGTAGCAGATATGGTTGCCGTCGTCGTCAGTGCCGAAAACCTTGTCGAGCTCCGCCTGAATGAGGTCTATCGTGTTTTCCTCACGTTTTTTGGGGTCGGGGTCGTCGTCGGCTACGAACGTTATCGACTTTGTAATGCTGCCCACAGTAACGTCAATCGAATACTCCGTATTGTCCTTAAGTGCCGCGAAGTTCAGCTTGCACTTGTCCGTATAGCCCGCGTCGTTGTCGATCGAGAGCTTTTCCGCGCCTTTGGTTGTGTTGTTTACGGCGTTTACGATGCTTCCCTCGGAATAGATAACGCCGTTTATATCCATTGTCGGCTGCTTTACCTTATCGTAAGCGACCTCCTTGGAGAACGCGACTTCAAGCGCACGGTTTATCTCCGCGACATTATCTTCCTGGGTCGCCTTGCCGGTGAACTCGATAGTTTTCTTGATGCTCCCCGCGTAAACGTCGAAGCAATATTTTCTGTCGACTTTGATCGAGTTGAGATCTATATCCGCCGTGCCTCTGTCCGCGCCGCAGCCCGTGATCTTCGCGCCGTTGAACGAAATGTCAAGCACCGACTGAGGATTTACCTCCTGCGTTTTCTGATCCATATCCATTCCCAAGCCGACGTCTATCGTAACGGGTTTTGAGTACGGAAACGCGTTCGGGTCGTTCATCGCGTTTACGGGAACGCCGTGATATGTCACGGTCTGAACGTGTCCCGTGCTGTCCTCGATAAGCCCAAACGGCATCGAGTCGTCGCTCTCGCCGCCAAAGATCGCGCGCCCCGCGCTGTCGGTGTTGAATATCGAAACGAGCTCCTTTGCTATCATTTCAAGCTGCTCGCCGTAAATCGAGTATTCCTCCGCGTCCTTGGTCGTGTTGCACGCCGCGATAAGCGTTTCTCTGATAGTCGCGAGCTTATCCGAAACCTGTAACAGCGAGGTCTCCGCCTCGGTGTAGAACTTGTTCGCGGTCTTGAGGTTCTCGGTGTACTGCTCGGTATAATAGAGCGACTTTCTTACGTTCAGCGCCTTTGCCGCCGAAAGCGGAGCCTCGGAGGCTCTCGAGAACTTTCTCGTGGAGGTTATGCGCCGCTCGCACGCGGTCTTCTGCGTCATAAGACGGTTGAGGTCGCGGTTGTAGCCTCTTAATAAAATAGAGTTTGTAATTCTCATCTGTTACCCCCGATTAAGTGTTAAAGTCCCACTCTGCCCGTGCCGTTTATCAGCTTGTCGAGCATATCGTCAAGCGCCGTTACCATTCTGGCGGACGCGTTGTACCATTTCGTGTAGTTGAGCATATTGATGCCCTCCTCGTCCATCTGAGGAGCGGAAACCGCGTCGCGCGCGTCAAGCAGCTCGTCAACCGTGATGACCGCGGTCTCGTTGCGAGCCGTTTCGTACTCGATCGTCTGCCCGAGTCTGTTGGAAATGAAGCCGATGTACTCGAAGAAGCTTCCGCTGAAATCATGCGCGTTGCCGAACACGATCTTTTTGTTGTCAAACTGCGAGAACAGGTACTTTACGTTCGTGTTCTGCAAATTGACCTCGCCCGAAGCCGTGCCGTCAACCGTCTCGTAAACGAGGTTGCCCGCCGCGTCCCTTACGGGAACGGGGTTGTTGTTCTCGTCGAACACGTAATCGTACTGCGCGTACTTGGTGTCCTCGTCCGCCTCGATTTTTTTGCCGTTCTCGTCGAGTATCCACGTGCCGTCGTAATTCGTCTTGTAGAGCTTCTTCTGGTATTTTACCTGAGTAACCGGCGTGTCGGTCTTCTGGTTGAAGCCGTACTCGTACATTCCGGTTTTCTCGTTGAGATAGCGCACCTTGCCGATCATCGTCGGATCCTCGCGCCAGTTGTCGGAAACCTTAATGTTCCCCGCCGTGATGAGCACGTCGCCCGTCGAACTCTCGAACATCGTGCGGGAAGCGTCCTGCTCAGCGCCGTTTGCGGTGTTGAGAATTTCCGCCAGCGTCCGCGCGTACACATTCACCGCGGACTTGAAGTACGGGATCCCGTAAGCGCCGCTCTGTCCGCCCGTCGCGTAAACGCCGTTGCCGTTGAGCATATCCTGGTAGCCCTTGAGCATACCGCTTTGCAGGATAACGTCCTGCCCGCTCTCGAAATACAAATCGCAAACGCCGTAAACCGAGTAGTCCTTCATATAGATCTGCGAGTTCTTGAGGTCGTTGCCGTTGAGTATCTCAACGCCGCCCATTTTCACATTGAACGTGCCGTTTTTGTTTTGCCAGACCTCGATCTCGCCGTAGGTCGCGAGCTCGTCTATGTAGAGATTCATGTGGTCGTAAAGCTCGTTCGGACCGTAATTGTCGGCGTAGTGGAACTTTTCCTTCTCGATCTTCTCGTTGAGGTCGGTCATCTCGTTGAGCATCTTGTTGATGTAGCCGATCGTGTCCTGAAGCTCGTTTACGTACGTGTCCTCAACCTCGCAGATGCGCTGGTGATAATCGTTGAGCATACGGCAGAGGTTCACCGCGGCGTTCACCGCGATAGTCGCGACCTCCGTGCTGTCGGGCTTTTCTTCGGAATAATCCTGAAGCGCCGCCCAGAAGTCCTTCGTCTTTAACTGCAAGCCCGTCGTCTCAAAGTTATCCATAATGTCCTCGAGCTCGCCGAGGATAGTCATGCGCTTGTCGGTGTCCGCCTCAATGGCAACGTTTTCACGATAGCGCTTGTCGATGTAAATATCGCGGATCTGGCTTACGCCGTAGGCGTTTACACCCTGCCCCTGCATCGAAAGCATACTTGTTCTCGACGACCACCGCGCCTCGCCCAAGCCGCTTACGTAAACCGAATACATATCAACGCGCTGGCGCGTGTAGCCCGGCGTGTTGATGTTCGATATGTTGTTGCCGACGATATCCTGGTTCTTCTGCGCCATCATCAAAGTGCGCTTCTGAACCTCAAATCCCATAAATGTCGCTCGCATAATTCTTCCTCACATTATAATGAATTTTCGTCATTTTCCTCATCATGGGAAGAACAACGAACGTGTTGCTTTCAGACTCGTCTCATACTTGTCTCTTATTTTTTTGCGTTATTTTCCACGCCTCCGGCGGGGGAATAATGCCGTGAGTTACACCTGTCTCATAACCTTAGCCGAGGAAGTTCCTCCCGCGACCTTGGACGCGTTTTTGTCGTAGGTCTGGGGCTTGTTCACGATCCCCGTCTGATCGACTATTTCCTTTTCACTGTCGAGCTTGCGCTTGACCATTTCGGTGGTTTTGGCGTTCAGCTCCGTAATGGCGGTGATAAGCTCCGTCAGCTGCTTTGCCAGCATATTCAGCTTCGGACGGAAATCCTCCGGCGCTTCTTCGGCGAGCTCCGACAGCCGCTTATCCGCGATGCCGAGCCCTTTGAACAGCGCCAGCCGCTTGTCCTCGAGCGAGCGGCTTCGCATAAGAAACGCCTGCTCGTCATTCAGCGAGTCCGTGAGCCATTCGAGGTCGTCCTGCATGATTTTCGAGTGCTTCTTCATCAGAAAAACGTTCAGCTCCCGATAAAAATCCACGTCGATCTCAAGGCATCTCATAACCGCTTCCGCCGTCCGCCTGTCCATTAAATCACCCCGCTATTATTAAAGCTGCCAAGCTCTCACGCGAAAAGTTCTCCGCCGCCTTGCCCGCTTCAACTATCTCCTGCGGAGAGGCGTTTGCGTTTACGGCGCCTGCGATCTCCGCTTTTGCGGCGGTAATCGCTGCGGCAAAGCCAAACTCAACTCTATCGGTGTTATTCTTTGCGGAAGCGGCAGCACTCGTCTTTTTCGGCGCGGTTGCTTTCGTTGTGTTGTACGCGGTGTATGCGCCTGTAATACGTTTGATCTCCATAAGTGTGCCCCCTTTTAGAAGTTAGATTTTTAGGGGATAGAGGTAAGAAGTTACCTCAAGCTGCGCAGGGCGCAGTTTCCCTCTTGATGATATTATCGTCCTTATGGCTCTGATTCTTTAGTGCGGCGGCGTTTACCGACAAAAAATCAGCGAAAGGCACAAAAAATCCCCTCTTATCAGAGGGGATTTTGTTCAATTCAGAGAATTTATGCGTTCGGCTCTGTGTTGTCGCTGCTGACCGCCAGGAAGCTCGAGCCCGTGTCGCCAAGGTACGAGCCCGTTGCCGCCGTGCCGCCTACAACGCCGACGATCTCACCCGCATTGGACGTGTACGCCTTGCGGAACGTGTAAGTGTTCGCGTCCGAGATATCGAACTGCCGACGGCAATATGCCGCCCACTCCACTGTAACCGCCGTCGCTCTTATCGACGCGGAGGACGCCAATTCGGGATTCCAGTTTGCCCCGTGCGGATTTGTTACCTCGTCGTTCGTGTAGACCACGCGCGCGTAGTAATAGCCGTCCTTGTAGTCCATTTTGCGGTCGAGCTCAAGCTGTAGAACCGCCGAAAGCTCCGAGCGTGCCGCGTTTATTTCGGCTGCGTCCGTCAAGCCCGCTTCGTCGGGCTGCTTGCCGAAAAGCTCTGCTGTGGTGTATGCCCAATCGACGCTCAGGATCTTGTTGTTGACAACGTGCGCCTCGACCGTTATGCCCGCGGGGATAGGCAGCGCCTTGTTCCGCCAATCCAACACATCGCTCCTTACGCCCGACTGCTGCATCTGCGCGGAATTATCCTTCATGGGATAGTTTCCGCCCGCTCTCGGATACCACATCAAGCCGCCGTACTTTCTGTTAGCGGCGCCGACGCAGTCATAGGGGTTGGCGTTGTACTTTTTGGAAAGCGACATCGTAAGCGGGCCGTCAAACATCTGAAAACGCGTAAACTCCGTCTGGATAGTCGTGTAGAAATCCTTCGCGGTGGAGTTCGCCTCTCTTATTCTGTTCACGCGCGTTGAGGTGTTTGCGGTTATCGTACCCGCCATGATCGCGAGGATCGCAATTACGACAATAAGCTCAAGCATCGTATAGCCGCGCTTGCTTTTCAGTTTATGTAATCTTTGTATCATAAAAACCTCCCGTGGGTGAAATCAAAGCTCTTGTGTCTGAAAGCGAGAGCTCGCTTTCACAAACAAAAGCATTGATAAAAATACACATAATTCCTCGGCGGCTTGCGCCGTCGAGGAATATTGTGTGTTTCAAGCTTTATAAGCCTTTGACCTAAGAATTAGGTGTTGTCGGGGTGAGAAAGCTTGGGGTAAGTACCAACGATGATACCCTGAGCGTTTACGCCTTCCTTCTTCTTGTCCTTCCAGCTGAAAGTAGTGCTCTTGAAGTTATCAAAATCGGGAGTAGAGCCGGAGAAGTTAGCATTGTCGGGAACAAACCAAGAGAATACAGCATAACCGGAATTGTCAACGAAAACCATAGCAGTGAAGGTACGTGCCGAGTAGTCGGACGCGAAACGATCTTCCAAGCTCTCGGGGCAGCCGGGTCTGCCTGCGGTGAAACCGGCGCATCCATCAAATCTGGAACCGCCGTCGGAACCGGATACGGATGCGGAACCCTTATCCATTTTAATAAGGATGTCCTGAGACTCGAGCTCAGCGCCGCCTGCGGATACCCAGTCAGCTGCCCAAGAGTTGACGGTCTGGAGAAGCTCCTTAGCGGTGGAGTCAGCGGATGTTACCTTGGACTTCGTGATCTGCGAAGCAAGGGTAGGAATGAGGATCGCAGCGAGAACGCCGATGATAGCGATAACTACGATCAACTCAACGAGCGTAAAGCCCTTTTTGGCTCTGAGAGCCTGAAGTTTCTTTACCATGATAATGACCTCCTGTAAAGATAGAAAAAATTGTTTATGTATAACCCCGGCGGGGCTATATCCGTGTTTTTCGCGCCGCCCTCGGGGACAGCCGCTGAAAGGGAGACTTTTTGTGCTCTCTTTGTGTTTTAATTATAATACAAACAAATCAAAAAAGCAATAGTTTTTTTAAAAAAATATTCAAAAATTCGCAAATTTGTAGATTAGTGTTCATTTTGGGGAAAGTTTTTGTGCAGTTTGACGGAGAAATTTTTGGCATATTTTTTGTTACTTAATTTAAGTTAATTCGCGCTTGTGTACGCCCGCGGGAGAGGCACAATATATGGCG
>JAIDPG010000311.1 GCA_029062865.1 Oscillospiraceae bacterium | reverse complement strand
CTATAATAATATCATAACTCATCGGTGAAAGGAGCTTGGAACTTGGGAATTATAATCGGAATTGTAAATCAAAAGGGCGGCGTCGGCTAAACCACAACTGCGATAAACATCGCGGCGGGGCTCGGGGCGCTCGGGAAAAAGACGCTTATCGTGGATTTTGACCCGCAGGGAAACACGACAACGGGCTTCGGAATCAAGAAAAAGACGCTGGACGTTACGAGCTATGACGTTGTGACGGGGCGGTGCAGGGCGCAGGACGCTATAATTGCTACACGCTACAAAAACAACTCGATTTTGCCGTCCGTCAACAAGCTTTGCGACGCGGAGGCGGCACTGAACGCGATGCCGCAGAAAAACCTGCAATTACGCAAGCAGATACTTCCGCTGCGCGAGAAATACGACGTAATAATCATTGACAGCCTGCCGTCGCTCGGAGTGCTGGCGGTGAACGCGCTTGTCGCGTGCGACACGATAATTGTGCCGATGGTGTGCGAGCATTTCGCGCGCGAGGGCTTGGCGCAGCTGATGTACACGGTGAAAAACGCGAAGCAGAAATATAATCACACGCTTTCGATAATGGGCATCGTGTTTACAATGGTAGATAAGCGCCTTTTGTCCGGCAGCGAGATCAAAAGCGACATCAAAGATACGTTCGGGAAAAAGCTCGTGTTCAAGACGGAGATCCCGCGCAACGTGCGCATTTCCGAGGCGCAGAGCCACGGCGAGCCTATCGTTTATTACGACAAGCGCTCGGCGGGCGCGGACGCATACACGAAGCTCTCAAAGGAGATCATAACGAAAATACGTGAAATGGAGAAAATAAATGGCGCGAAAAAGTGAAAAGAAAACGCTGGGCAGCTTTAACGATCTGTTTTTCGATAACGCGGGCGAAAGCGCGGAGGGCGCTTCAACACTTCGGATAAGCGAAATCGAGCCGAACAAGGACCAGCCGCGAAAGTATTTCGACAAGGAAGCGCTCCAGCAGCTTGCGGATTCGATCGGTGAGCATGGCGTAATTCAGCCGCTTATCGTGCGCTCAATGCCGAATGGGAGCTATCGCATAGTCGCGGGCGAGCGCCGCTGGAGAGCCGCGAAAATGGCAGGCTTGTCGGAAATCCCGGTCGTTATCCGCGACGATCTGACCGAAGAGCAGGCAATGCAGATAGCGATGATCGAGAATCTTCAACGCGAAAATCTCAACCCGATAGAGGAGGCGCTCGGTTATAAGGAGCTGCTCGACAAGTACGAGATAACGCAGGACAAGCTCGCGAAAGCGCTCGGCAAGGCGCGTTCTACGATAACAAACAGTTTAGGGCTGCTCACAATGCCGAACGCCGTGCAGGAGCTTCTGCGCAGCGGGAAGCTTTCGGCGGGGCACTGCAAGGCGCTCCGCAAGATCAAGGACGAGGCGATGATGATCGAGCTCGCGCACCGCACCGCCGAGGGTGAGCTCTCCGTGCGGCAGGTAGAGGCGATAGCTCGCCGCGAGGGCAAAGAAGAGGGCGGCAGGAAAATCAAGCAGAAGCTCAACTATTACACCGAGGTTGAGGTGAGCCTCACGCAGATACTCGGCAGCAAGGTGAAGATAAACGAGGGCAAAAACGGAAACGTTTTACAGATTCGTTTTAAGAATAAAGAGGAGCTTGAGAACATTCTCACTCACTTTACAGAAGAATAAATACAGGAGATAGATAACTATGATCGACATTAAATTTCTTCGGGAGAATCCCGATTTGGTAAAGGAAAACATCAAGAAGAAGTTCCAGGACGCAAAACTCCCGCTTGTGGACGAGGTTCTGGAGCTCGACAAGAAGCGCCGCGAGACGCTTCAGAGGGCTGAAACTCTCCGCGCGGAGAAGAACCGTATCTCTAAGGAGATTGGCGGATTTATGGCGAAGGGCATGAAGGACGAGGCGGAAAACGCGAAGGCGCAGGTCGCGGCGTTCTCGAAGGAGCTCGCGGAGCTTGAGAAGCTGGAGCCAGTGTACGACGAGAAAACCACGGAAATAATGATGAAGCTCCCGAACATCATCGACCCGAGCGTGCCGATCGGAAAGAACGACACGGAGAACGTCGAGGTGACGAGATACGGCGAGCCCGTTGTGCCCGATTTTGACGTGCCGTTCCATGAGGACATTATGAAAAGCTTCGACGGCATCGACAAGGACGCTGCCGGCAGAGTGGCGGGCGAGGGCTTCTATTATCTTATGGGCGATATCGCGCGGCTGCACTCGGCGGTTATCTCGTA
>JAIDPG010000310.1 GCA_029062865.1 Oscillospiraceae bacterium | reverse complement strand
AGAGGTGCAAAATGTCAAAGCTGCTTATTGTTGAAGATAACGCCGACTATCGGGAACTGCTCATCAGTTTTCTGGAAAACGAGGGATATGAAGTGACTGCCGTTAGCGACGGAGAATCAGCGGTCACGATGGCTAATGATACCGTGTTCGATTTGATAATACTCGATCTTATGCTGCCCGGAATGGACGGCTACGAGGTCTGCCGCAGGATAAGGGAAAACAGTGAGGTTCCCGTCATTATGCTCACCGCATTGGACAGCGAGATACATCAGATTAAAGGATACGGACTCCACATTGACGACTATATAACCAAGCCCATTTCAATGCCGCTGCTTATGCATAAAGTAGAGGCGGTGCTTCGCAGAACAATGCCCGATCAGCCGCGGGTCATTGAATACCAAGGGATATCACTCGATATTAAAGCGCATACCGTCTGCGTCGATAATACTCCCATAGAGTTCACCCTCCGCGAGTTTGAGATACTTTACGAGCTTATGAAGTCTCCCGGAGAGGTCGTCACGCGAAAATCACTTCTGAACGATCTGTGGGGATACGGTTACTATAATGACACACGCATAGTCGATACACATATTAAAAATATCCGCCGAAAGCTCAGCGATCACGATTGTATCGAAACCGTGCGCGGCGTAGGGTATAAACTGAAAGGCGGCGGAATATGAAAAAGCTTACAGTCAGAACGTTTGCACTGCTGGCGGCGCTGTCATTTTCTATCTGCGCCGCCGCAATTCTTTATATATGTATCGCGCTGCCGTATGCCGGAAAAAGCCGCTCGCAGCGCTTGTTGGTTTCGGAAACCGAAAAGCTTGTATCGGCGCTGCGGATTACCGAAAAGCAAAACAGCGAGCCGTTGTTCACCGATTTTATACGGAAAACGGGCGCGTTCCTTTTTCTGCTTGACAGAGCGCAAAACCCGATAAGCCCGTATACGTTCGAGAAAACAAACGCCGATATCGATAATAAAAACGGCTTACCGTTCCGCTTTGCGGATTCGGGCGAGGACTATATTCTGATAACGCAGTATAACAGCTCGCGCTCCGACGA
>JAIDPG010000031.1 GCA_029062865.1 Oscillospiraceae bacterium | reverse complement strand
CTCCCTCCACCCCCTTTGCCCGCTTTTTCTTGTGGCTTAAAGCGGAAAGGTTGATTAGTCACGGTTAGTGGCGGGTAAACGTGCTCGTTTTGTGCATTTGTTTTTTGATACACTGATGCTCTCATTAGACGCTCACCGTTCGTGCACTGTCTTGTCAAGGAAGTCTCTTCGCGGCGTTCACCGTTGGTGAGCAGTCATCGCGCCCGTATGCACTATCTTGCGTCGCGAGAGCGAGGGAGCAGTCAAAACGCGCAAGTCAATATCCCGAAAGCGCAGTCAAAAGCAAGCTGCTGAAAACGGCAAGATAACTTTAGACCAGTAAAATTCGAGAAAGCATCACTTGGCTAGCGCGGACTGCGCGGTTCTCGAATTTTAAATTTAAATAAGAGGTTAAAATGACGATAACAAAAGCCTTTTCCAACATATTCCGAGCGAAAACGCGCTCGCTTCTTACTATCGCGGGCATTGCCGTCGGGGTTTTCGCGGTGGTTCTGATCTCCACCGTCGGCGCGGCCGGGACGGCGCAGGTGAGCTCAACGCTGCTTACAATGGGCGTTGACACGCTTCTCGTCCAGAGCGCCGAAAGCACCGTCTCGGCGACGCTCACCGACAGCGACGCTTCGGAGATCGCGAAGCTCGACGGCATAAGCGATGTGATGCCGCTTATGGCGAGCGTCACCGAAGCAAAAATGCTCGACAGGCGGCTGGACGCTTATGTCTGGGGAGTTGACAAGTCCGCCGACAGGCTCATCTCGCTCGAGGCGGCGCACGGCAGGCTTATCACAAGCGCCGACACCGCCGCGCGGTCGCGCGTCTGCGTCATCGACGAGATATTCGCGCTTGAAAGCTACGGCAGAAGCAACATTGTCGGCAAGAAGCTCAAAATGTACCTCGGCGGAAAATTCCACGAGTTTACGATAGTCGGCGTGGCGCGCTCGGGGCTTTCAACTCTCCAGAATATGCTCTCGAACATTATGCCGAATTTCATTTATATCCCGATCACGACAATGCAAAGCCTTTGCGGTCGAACGACCTATGATAAATTAGCCGTCAAGCTCTCCGACCCGAACGCCGACGCGGCGGTCGTAAAGCGAGTAACGGCGCGTCTCGACGATCTCCATGGCATAAAGGACGGCTATAAATGCAACAATCTCCTCGCGCAGAAAAGCCAGCTCAACGACATTTTGTCAATCGTCACGACCGCCCTGTCGCTTGTCGCGGGCATTTCGCTTGTCGTTTCGGGCATTTCCGTGATGACGACAATGATGATGAGCGTCGGAGAGCGCACGCGAGAGATCGGCATCAAAAAAGCCATAGGCGCGCGCCGCCGTGACATCATCGCCGAGTTCCTTTCCGAAAGCGTAATTATGACGCTCCTCGGTTCCGCCGTAGGGATAGCCCTCGGGCTTGCGGTGTCGTTTGTCGGCTGTATCATCACGGGCGCGGCGTTCGTGCTGAACGTAAGCTCTCTGCTTATCTCCGCTGGCGCGGCGGCGACGATCGGCGCGGTCTTCGGCGCTTATCCGGCGTTCAAGGCGGCGAAAATGAACCCCGCGGAAGCGCTTAGAACTTAACTGTTTGTCGTTTTCCCCGCCGGAGGCGGGGAAAACGACAATTGAACACATCATGAAAAAGTTGTACTCGTTTTTCGTTATTTTCAGCGTTATTTCGGCGCTTGCCGTCGGAGCGGCGGGGTATTTTCTTTTGAGATTTTCGTGGATCTTAAGCCTCGTGATTTTGATTCTCGGCGCGGGCTTCTGGACGGCGGCGTTTTTTCGGTTTCGCTCTATCGATTATCTGGACGACGGCGAGGTTTTAACGATACGCCGCGGGATATTTTTCCGCGCGGAGACCTCTGTCGGAAAATCGGGAATACTGTACGTGACGACAGTGAAATTCGGCTCTGTAACTCTGTTTTCCGTGCTTCACACCGCCTCGGGGCGAGTTGTCATTTTTGCCGAGTTTGTCCAAAAACCGCGTTCCAATGCCGAGTTTTAAACTTTTTTAACATAGTTTTCAACAATCTGTAATTTCCCCGATTCGGAAATTCGGCTTGAATATCACAAATAAAAATCTGCTCGCCGTTTTAATAATTCGGCGAGCAGATTTTATAAAACAAATTTCGCTTAACAGCCGTCATTTTTGCCGTCGCTTACCGCCTTGGGCAAAAAATCATATAACTCGCTGTAATTTTCCTCCTCGCGGGAGCTCGGCGCCGCGGGGATAAGCCCCGTGCAGTCCTGCCCCGAGGAGATGTTCATCGCGGCAAGGTTTTCGTTGACCTCCTCGTCAAGCTCGTCAAGCTCCACACCCTTCGGGTCGGGGAACGGATAATTCATAGTAATCACCTCTCTCGCTACTAGTATTCGCCATAACGGTGATTATATTCAAGCATTTTCCCGCGATTTTACGGTGTTAGTCCGAATTGGAGGCAAGAGTCTAAGAGGCAAGAGAAAACCCCGCCTTTTGGCGGGGCGCTCTTGCTTCTTGACTCTGATTATTTCTTCGCTCTCTTAGCGCGTTTCTCGGCGCGCTTGTCGCTTCTGTAGGGCGTTTTAGACCCGGCATTGGGCGCGTCGGGGTTCATTATTCTTTCGCGCTCCGGCGGTGCTTGCAGGCGCACGGGCATTGTCAGCACGAGCTTTACCGTCTCCTCGCGGATCTGGGCTATCATCTCGTCGAACATATTAAAGCCCTCAAAGCGATATTCTTCAACGGGGTTGCGCTGCGCGTAGCTGCGCAACCCGATGCCGTTTTTCAGCTCGTCCATTGCGTCGATGTGATCCATCCAATAGCGGTCGACGGTCTTCAGCAGACACACGCGCTCGAGCTCGCGCATATTTTCGCTTCCGAGCTCGTCCTCGCGGAGCTGATACATAAGCTCGCCGCGCTTTGTCACGAAGCCTATTACGTCCTCCTGCTTTATCTCGTTGAGATCGTCAACGGAATAACGCAGATCCAGATCCATCAGATAGAGGTTCAGATACTGCGAGCGCAGCCCGTCGAGGTTCCAGTTTTCCGCAATCGGGTCGGAACAGTAGGTCTTAACTATCGTGTCGATATCCTGCTTCATCATCGAGATTATGTTGCTGTGGATATCCTCGCCGTCGAGAACCTTGCGGCGTTGTGTATAAATCGTTTCGCGCATTTTCGACATAACGTCGTCAAAATCGAGTACGTGCTTTCTTATCGCGAAGTTGTTGCCCTCGATCTTCCGCTGGGCGCTTTCGATAGATTTCGACAGGAAGCCGACCTCGAGCGGAATATCCTCCTCGAAGTGCATCTTCTCCATGATCAGCTTAACTCTGTCGCCGCCGAAAAGGCGCATCAGATCGTCCTCCAGCGAGATGTAGAAGCAGCTCTCGCCGGGGTCACCCTGACGACCCGCGCGTCCGCGGAGCTGGTTGTCGATACGGCGGCTCTCATGGCGCTCCGTGCCGATGATAAACAGCCCGCCGAGATTGCGGACCTCCTCCGCTTCCGGAGCGATCTTCGCGTCGTATTTCTTCATCAGCTCCTGATATTTATTTCTGGCGTTGATGATCTCCTCGTCGTCCGTCTCCGCGAACCCCGTCGCCTCTTGGATAAGAGCGTCGGAATACTCGAGCTTCTTCATTTCGGCGATAGCGAGATACTCCGAGTTGCCTCCGAGCTTGATATCCGTGCCGCGTCCCGCCATATTCGTCGCGATAGTCACCGCGCCCTTTTTGCCCGCCTGCGCGACGATCTCCGCCTCGCGCTCGTGGTTCTTCGCGTTCAAGACCTCGTGCTTTATCCCGCGAGCCTTGAGGAGCTTCGAGAGCTGCTCGCTCTTCTCGATAGTCACCGTGCCGACAAGCACGGGCTGACCCTTTTTGTAGCACTCCTCGACCTGGTCGCAGACCGCGCGGAGCTTGCCCTGCACGTTTTTGTAGATCTTGTCGTGGTTGTCGTTTCTGATTACGGGCTTGTTTGTCGGTATCTCGATAACGTCCAGCGAGTAGATCTGCCGGAACTCGTTTTCCTCCGTCATCGCCGTACCCGTCATTCCCGAGAGCTTCTTGTACAGACGGAAGAAGTTCTGGAACGTGATAGTCGCGAGCGTCTTGCTCTCGCGGTTTACCTTTACGCCCTCTTTCGCCTCTATCGCCTGGTGAAGTCCTTGATTGTACCGCCGCCCGAACATCAGGCGCCCGGTGAATTCATCGACGATAACGATCTCGCCGTCCTTGATGACATAATCAACGTCGAGCTTCATAATGCCGTTCGCTCTTATCGCTTGGTTGATGTGATGAAGCAGCGTCATATTTTCGGGCTCCATAAGGTTCTCAACGTGGAAATATTCCTCCGCCTTCGCGACGCCCGCGGGCAAGAGATTGCAGGTTTTCTCTTTTTCGTCTACGAGATAATCCCCGGTAAATTCCGCGTCGTACTCCTCTTTCGTGTCGATTTCGACGATTTTATCCATTTTAAGCGTTTTCGCGAACTTGTCCGCCTTTTCGTACAGATCCGTTGATTTATCGCCCTGACCCGAAATGATAAGCGGCGTTCTCGCCTCGTCTATCAGGATAGAGTCCACCTCATCGACGACCGCGAAGTTCGGCTCGCGCTGAACGAGATCCTTTTTGTAAATGCACATATTGTCGCGCAGGTAGTCAAACCCGAGCTCGTTGTTCGTCGCGTAGGTAATATCGCACGCGTAAGCCGCGCGGCGCTGGTCGTTGTCAAGGTCGTGCGAGATAAGTCCGACAGTCAGCCCCAAAAAGCGGTGAACCTTGCTCATCCACTCGCTGTCGCGCTTTGCAAGATAGTCGTTGCACGTGACAATATGAACGCCCTTTCCTGTAAGCGCGTTGAGATACGCAGGCAGCGTCGCGACGAAGGTTTTTCCCTCGCCGGTTTTCATCTCCGCAACACGCCCCTGGTGCAGCACGATCCCGCCGATTATCTGTACGGGGTAGTGCTTAATGCCGATAACGCGCGACGAAGCCTCGCGGCACACCGCGAAAGCGTCCGGCAGAATATCGTCCAGCGTCTCGCCTTTAGCGAGGCGCTCTTTAAGCAAGCCCGTCTGGCTTTTCAGCTCCTTGTCGCTCATCGCCTGATACTTGGGCTCTAAATCGAGCACCGCCTGCTTGATCGGCTCTATTCTCTTTAATTCTCTTGAAGAATACGTCCCGAAAATGGATTTCATAATTCCCATAATTTTCCCTTTCCTTTGCGAAAACATATAACTAAATTATCTTCGTTACAGCAATTACTTCTCAATAACTAACAATATACATATTTATTATACATCTTTTCAAGCCGTTTGTCAATATTAAAACCGCAAAATGCCCGCGATCTTCTGCTTAGATTTTGTGCAATATGCCTATTGACAAATTTGGTTAACAGTTGTAAAATAATAACATGTGTTAAGATTGTGATAGGGAGGTGGGGCTTTGAGCTATCTGGAGCAATTTGCTGAGAGCGTCGGGCTGTCCGGGAATTGCCGCGTTTCCGGCGAAAACTATGCGATATTTCTCAACAGTTTTATGCGGCTTATGGACGTAAAACAAACCGCGCTTTCAACGTGCGGCGCAAGCCATTCCGAGACGATGATACTTTTCACCGCGCTGGATTATTTCACCGACAATGGCGAGCACATTACTGTCGCCGAGACCGCCAAGCGGCTGAACGTTTCAATGCCGTCCGTTTCGCGGACGCTGAAAACGCTCTCCGAAAAGGGGCTTATCGAGCGCGACCCCGATGAAAACGATCGCCGCTCCGTGCGCATAGTTGTTACAAGGGCGGGCGAGCAGAAGATACAGGGGCTTTTAAAGCGCGTGTATTCGACGCTGAACAAGACGCTCGAGATCTTTTCCGACGAGGAGCTGCTTCAGATGATAGAGCTTCACAACCGATTTGTAAATTCGCTTATTGACACTATAACCAAGGAAAAAGGAGAATAGTATGCTTGAAATAAAAAACATCACCAAGGACTACAAAACCGGCACGGACAGCGTCCATGCGCTGCGCGGGGTTTCAATCGCGTTTCGCGACAGCGAGCTTGTGGCGGTTCTGGGGCACTCGGGCTGCGGCAAGACTACGCTGCTGAACATAATCGGCGGGCTTGACCGTTACACAAGCGGCGATTTGATAATCGACGGGCGCTCGACAAAGCAGTACAAGGACCGCGACTGGGATACCTACAGAAACCACTCGATAGGCTTCATTTTCCAGAGCTATAATCTGATCCCGCACCAGACGGTTTTGTCGAACGTCGAGCTTGCGCTGACGCTTTCGGGCGTTTCCAAAGCCGAGCGGCGGCGCCGCGCGAAGGAGGCTCTTGAAAAGGTCGGCTTAGGCGACCAGCTGAACAAAAAGCCGAACCAGATGTCCGGCGGACAGATGCAGCGCGTGGCAATCGCGAGAGCGCTCGTCAACGACCCCGACATTCTCCTTGCCGACGAGCCGACGGGCGCGCTTGACAGCGAGACCTCATTGCAGATCATGGAGCTCGTAAAGGAGATCGCGAAGGACCGCCTTGTAATAATGGTAACGCACAACCCCGACCTCGCGAACGACTACGCGACGCGCATTGTAAAGCTCGTCGACGGAAAGATAAAGAGCGACAGCGACCCGTTTGAGCCCTCGGATAAAGTCGAGGAAGCTAAAGAAGAGAAGTCGGCAAAAGCTCAAAAATCCAAAAAGACCAAAATGGGCTTCCTCACGGCGCTTTCTCTTTCGAGAAACAATCTCTTGACGAAAAAGGGCAGAACGTTCCTTACGGCGTTCGCGGGGAGCATAGGCATTATCGGCATAGCGCTTATCCTGTCGCTTTCAAACGGCGTGCAGGAATATATAGACAGCGTGGAGCGCTCGACGCTCGCGAGCTATCCCGTGCAGCTTGACAGAAAAACCGTCGACTACACGGGGCTTATGAGCTCGATGATGAACATCTCGGACAGCACCGCCGCCGCGAACGAGAACCGCGATCCCGACCGCGTTTACACAAACGATATGTCCACGCAGATGATGAAGTCGATGATGAGCGAGGTCAAGGAAAATAACCTCAACGACTTTATGGATTATCTTGAGACAAATCCCGACAATATCAAGGACAGTATCCGCGAAATAAAATACGGATACAAGTCCAAGCTCTACGTTTTCGGGCACGACCCGAACGGCGACGTTATGCGCGTAAATCCGTCGACCTCGATCACCGCGATGATGGGCGAGGAAATGGCGAACACCGTTTCGAATATGTGGGGCACGATGTCGATGTTCTCCGGCAGCGACCTCAACGACCGCGCAAACTGCTTCGAGCAGCTGCTCTCAAACGAGACCGTTTCCGAGCAATATGAGGTCGTTGCGGGTAAACTCCCGGAAGCGTACAACGAGGTCGTTGTAATTATCACCGAAAACAATGAGCTCTCGAATATGACGCTCTACACGCTCGGGCTGTTTGACCAGGCGGAGCTTTCGGATATGATGAGCCACATTATGGCGGGCGAGGCTTGGGAGATAGAAAACTCCAACGAGAGCTATTCCTACGACGATTTAATGGGCTTGAAGTTCACGGCGCTCACGCCCTCGGATATGTTCAAGAAAAACGCCGACGGCGGCTATGACGATATGACGGGCGACAACGAGTTTATGGAGGAAGCCCTCAAAAACGGCACGGAGCTTAACGTTGTCGGCATTATCCGCCCGAACGGCGACAGTATGATCTCCGCGAACTCCACTGGCGGCATTGGCTACACCGCCGCGCTCACCGAGCATATGATAGACGCGGCGAACGAATCCGAGCTTGTTAAACTCCAGAGAGACAACCCCGACGTTGATATATTTACGGGCATAGACTTCCCGAAAAAGGACGAAGCTCCTAAGGAGCCGATGACCCAAGAAGAGGCAATGCAGCAGGTTATGGAGTTTATGAGCGAGGAGCAAATGGGGCAGATCTTCCAGACGCTTGTGGGCACGCTTGCCCCCGAGCAGCAAATGGAAATTATGCAGACGCCGCAGGAGGAGCAGTTCGCGAAACTCTCCGAATTAGTCGAGCCGAGCAAGGTGACGGGCGCGGTTATGAGCGTTCTCACCGCGGAGCAGATCACAGAGCTCCAGAAAATGATGAGCGCGCCCGAGGAGACCGAGGCGACGTTCGACGGCAACTTAGAGCTTCTCGGAGTGGCAGAGCTTTCCACCCCCGACACGGTTTATCTCTACGCCAAGGACTTTGAAGCCAAGGAGCGCATTTCGGACTTCATCAGCGATTATAATAAGCGCGCGAAGGACGACGACCGCGAGGAGGACGCTATCGAGTACACCGATATGGTCGGAATGTTGATCTCGGGCGTGACCGACACGATAAACGCGATCTCGTATATTCTTATAGCGTTTGTAGCGATCTCGCTTGTGGTTTCGTCGATCATGATAGGCATTATCACATACATTTCCGTGCTTGAGCGCACAAAGGAGATAGGTATTCTCCGCGCGATGGGCGCTTCAAAGCGCGATATTTCCAACGTCTTTAACGCAGAAACGCTGATAGTGGGCTTCGCGGCGGGCGTTATCGGAATACTCGTCACAGTTGTGCTGAATATCCCGATAAACATCATCATCAAGAACTTGACGGACATCGAGAATATGTCGAAGCTTCCGCCGATAGCGGGCGGGGCGCTGGTGGTCATCAGTATGCTGCTGACGCTTATCGCGGGACTGTTCCCCGCGGGCGTGGCGAGCAAGAAAGACCCCGTTATCGCGCTGCGAACGGAATAAACGTTTCATAAAATATTCCCCCGCCTACGGCGGGGGAATAAATAAAAACGCCCCTTGTCAGAATGCTTCGGCAAGGGGCGTTTGTATTGTAGTGAACTCTACATATAAAATTTATTTATATGCTACCCTCATATCTCGGGCGAAATTTGTAATGTAATACTGCCTCAACAAGTTCTGTTGCAGCTTTGCCTTGGTCGGCACTAATAAATATGTTTATTCTGTAAAGATTATTTAGCATCCACTCTTTTACGTTTTCCCGGGTTATTCCCATTTGGCGAAATTCATCATCTTTACATATAGACTTGGCTAATGTACTCGGAGCACTGAATCCATAATGTTGGCTTGTAAATCTTGCGTTACTATTAGCATTAGCCTTCCCTATTTTTAAGCATTCATATTCATATTTAGTCTCTGATCTGTACGCAAAGATGTAAACAGCCTCATAGCCTTTAGGCAAAGATGATTGTTTGTGCGGACAACCTGCATCTTCAATATAATAGGATTTAGAGGAGAGAGTATTGCCAAGTTTTCGAGTTATATCTTCAATGTAGTTCATTGTATCTCTAATGTCATCAACAACCATACTCTTCTGCCCCACATAGTCCGTGTCGATCTCCGCTCCAAAATCGAAAGACTTATCCTCCGACATAATGCGACCTTCCCTATTTAAGTTTTCTCCCCGCCGGAGGCGGGGAGAAACAAAGGATCATTTATGAGTTTTCGTCCGGGCTCGATTTCTCAAAATCGTGCTTGCGGATTTCATTTCTGCGCACCTTTCCGCTGGTGGTTTTGGGCAGCTCGTCTACGAACTCCACAATTCGCGGGTATTTGTAGGGCGCGGTGTTGTGCTTTACGAAGTCCTGTATCTCCTTTACCAGGTCCTCGCCCGCCTTGTCCTTGTACTCGTCGGTGAGGATTATGCTTGCCTTTACGACCTCGCCGCGTATCGGGTGCGGCGCGCCCGTTACCGCGCACTCAAGCACCGCGGGGTGTGCGGAAACAACGCTCTCCACCTCAAACGGCCCTATGCGGTAGCCGCTGGACTTGATAACGTCGTCGGTGCGCCCGACGTACCAGTAATAGCCGTCCTCGTCGCGAGTGGCGGTGTCGCCCGTGTGATACCAGCCGTCGTGCCAAACCTCGTCCGTCTTATCCTTGGCGCGGTAATAGCCTCTGAACAGCCCCGGCGTGTCGCAGTAATCGCCCTTGATGACGATCTCCCCGACCACTCCCGGCGGCACGGAATTTCCGTCCTTATCCACAAGGTCGACCGTGTAGATCGGCATCGGCTTGCCCATAGAGCCGGGCTTCG
>JAIDPG010000309.1 GCA_029062865.1 Oscillospiraceae bacterium | reverse complement strand
ACATCTGCGCCGCTTTGAGCGCGATATATGAGATGATCACCGCTATGAACGGAATTTTCAAATTCTTATAAAGCAGTACCCTTTTTATCCTCAAAAGGGGCGCGCCCTGCGCGCGAAGCACGGAGATCTGATATACGCTTTTTCGTATCCTCATCGCAATTCCGTTGAAATACGCCGAAAAGCCCAGCAGCGACATCACGATAAGCGTAAGGATTATTCCGGCGGCGTTTTTCAGGCGCTTCAAAAATTCTTGGGTCTTTAGCTGCTTTATCGAGATCATCGTCATTTTCGCTTCCGCCGGGAAGAAGCTTCCGCCCAGCTCCTCAGCCGCAAAAACGTCCGTATAACGCGCATTGTGAAGCCCGATCTTTTCCGCGCCGTTTGCCGTCGTGAGGAAGCTGTACCCCGTTTCGGCGTTCGCGGTAAGGCGCTTCAAAAGCGGTTCCGCGTTGTTCGGGATCCTGATGACCGCACCGATCCTCACGGGCTCGGAAACGTTCAGATCGGATATTCCGTAGGTCTCGCTCCCATAAAGCGCGGAGGCGAAAATGCGCGCTTCTCCCGCCGTAAACGGGGGAGTTTTCGATGCCGAAACGACAAGCAGCTCCTCTCCCGCGTTTATTTTCTCAATATTTATCTCGCCCTCGCGGACATATTCCGAAAGCGCGTTTATCGCCTTTTCGTCCGACAAACACGTCGGCGCGCGATAAAGGCTTTTGGAGCCTATCTGTCCCTCGTCAAAGAAATTCCGGAATTCCTCGGCGGAGTACATAAGCAGCAGCTCGCGTGCTTGCGGCGATGAGAAATCTATTTTATATTCAAGCTCGTTATCAATTTCCTCGCTGATAATAAACGGCTGCTCCAGAAATCCCGCCGCAAATGCGTACTCCGGAAGCGCGTTTGCGAGGTCGTCGCCAAAGCCGCCTTCAAAATCCGTCTGCGTCGCCGAAAACCGCCCCGACGGGTTGTCTGCGCTGCCCACGCCGGTTATCTGCGGCGGTATACAGAAATAATATTCCTCGACATTCGCGCTCTGCATATCGATCCCGCCCGCGTAAAGCCGGCTTACGGGCGCGCCGAGCATGATCGACTGCGCGTATTTTCCGTTCACCGAATAATACATATAGCTGAAAACCGTGCAGACGCAGATTATCACAAGGCACACGCACTGAACGAATGAAGTAGCTCCCCCGCGGAAAACACGGTTAAGACAACGCGTAAGCTTTCGCGGTTTCGCTTTTTTTCGGGGAGATTTTATTTTAAGTCCCGCCGTGATAAGATTTAAAATATACGCGAAAATAATTATCGACGCGGAAAATATCGCGGAAAACGTGAACGGATCAACACTGCGCGAAATAACGTTATAATCAGTCGTAAACCCGCTTATATTCGGCTCTCCCAAAAACAGCACCTTAACGGCGAGTATTAAACAGTAAACGATCGATCCCGCCAAAAATCCCGCAAGCGTCGCCAAAGCCGACAGGGCAGCGCACTCCGCGGCGTACATTCCGACGCGCTTTGTTCGGGACATTCCCAGCCTGTTCAATATCAAAATATTTCCGCGGCGTTCGCCGAAGACGATCCTCAAAGTCGAAAAGACCGACAAAGCCGCCACCGCCGCGCCCGCGATAAACAACATCGAATAGAAGCTCGCCGCGGACATGTCCAGCGTCGAATGATTTCCGCCGACCGTCCCCGCACCGATAAAGTTCCACACAAAGGCGCTTTTTTCGTGGTCGATCCTTTCAAGAAGAGCCTCGCGGATCCGCGTAAATTCGGGCGAGCTTTCCGCCTGCTCCGTGGTCAGCTTTTTGCTTACGATCCCCGAAAAACAATCGATCCTCGCCTGTGGGCTTCCTTCAAGCTCGCTGAACAGGATAAGCGGCAAAGTCCGACATTCGGGGATTTCATGCCCGTCAAGCGGATCATAAACGGCGTTTTCGCTCAACGCCGAGCCGGTTCTGTGAGAAATATCCAAAATTCCCGTAACGGTATAATCCATGCCGTCAAGTGTTATTTTATCGCCCGCCTTTCCCGTCCAATAAAGTGAGTTCAGCACCGCGCGGTCTACAGCGACCTCGCCTTCGTCGGCGGGCAAGCGCCCCTCCTCGGGCTTTATCCGCATAATATTATACGGGTCGTCGACCGTACCGAACGCGAAGCCGCCGAATTCTCCGAATTTATACGCCGACGCGGTTTTTATACTTTTATTTTCGCTTAAAACCGTCTGCATCAGCTCGTCGTTTGAATTATATATCGCAAGCTCCTCCGCTCCGCTTGAGTAGATATTTTCCCGGAAATAGCGGTTGTTGATCTCTCTTTGCGTGAGCCAATAGACAAGCGTTATCGACGTTAAAAGTATCGCCGAAAACATCACAGCCGCAAGATTTTTCTTATGCTTTCTCCAATATTTCAGAATGAGATAAAAGGACGTTTTCATTGCCTTGTCCTCCCGGAATTCAAGTTGTCGGATATGCTGCGTCTGAATTTTTTCAGAGCCATTGCCGTTAAAATAAACGTCACCGCACAGAGAATCGTGAAGATAATAAGCGCGGGGAGCTCCGTTTTTACCTGCCACATCACGTTGTCTAGGAAGTAATTCCTGACAAGAAGCAGCATTTTGTCAAGCAGCGCGTCCCGCGTGCTGTCGTCCGTCAGCGTTCCCGCGATGAACTTCCCCGTAAGCTCGTTGTACTCATCTTCCATCGCCGCCAGTTTCAGATACGCGCCTCGCGTGATAAATTGCACCGCCTTCGCAAGCGCGTAGGCAATCGTTGATGCAATCAGCGGGGTTTTCAGGCTCGCGAGAGTGAGCTTTTTACTGAGAGCTTTCACGGGCGTTCCGACGGCGCGGGTTATCGAGAGCTCGTAGGATTTCTGCCTTATCTTCATGCCGATTCCGTTAAAATACGCGGAAAATCCGAGCAGCGACATCACAAGCAGGATAAGAAACGCCCCGCCGTATTGCTTCATTTTCTTGACGAAATCGCCGCGCTTCAGCGTCGCAAGCGAGGTCATTTTCATTTCCGCGGAGAGCGGAATAATGCCGCCGTCGATCGGTTCGGAGCAGTAAATTTCCGTGTATTTCGCGCACGGAAAGCCCATGCTTTCCGCGCCCCTTGCGGTCGTGAGAAAGCTGTATTCGTGGTCGTTTCTGAGCGTGTAATACTTCGTCTTGCCGACGCTTTGCGGGATTTGCAGCAGCGCGCCGATCTTCACGTCCGCGAAAACAAGCTCCTCAATGCCGTAGCCCGTTTCGCCCGCCGCGGCGGAGTAAATCGTGACGGTTTCCCCGACCGCGAACGGCGGCGTGCCGCTCTTGTACGTCACGAGGATCTCCTCGCCACTGTTCAGCGCGTCGATGTTGAGCGCGCCGTCCTTGAGATTCTCCGAAAGGCTTTCGATAGTCCGCGCGGGCGCAAGCTTGGTGTGAGTCTGATAAAGATGCCCCGCGCCGAGCTGCCCGTCCTCAAAGAAGCTTTGGTATTTCTCGCCGCTGAAATTCAAAAACCCCTTCCGAACCAATGGGTGAGACAGCTCCATCTCGTTAATATACGGCTTTTCCTCGCCGCTCGCGAGAAAGGTCTGTCTTAACTCTCCCGTCGCGAGGGCGTATTCGGGGAGCTTTTCCGCGATCTCGTCGTCGATACCCGCCGTGTAATCCGCGGTGATAAACGGGAAGTATTGGTTCTCGCCGAAGTCCTGATGCCCGAGATATCTCACATCGGGAGAGGGACAGGAGTAGTATTCCGCGATGTTGTCCTGCTCCATATTGAAATTCTTTACGTTGTAATAAACGCTCGGCGGCATATAAGTCAGATAATTCGTGAACTCCTTCCCGTTGTCGGTGTAGAACATATAGCCGATTAAGACGGAGAAGCAAATCAGCGTGAGCGCGGCGGTCTGGACGATCGTCACGGCTCTCTCGCGGAAAACGGCGATAAAGCATCTCGCGAGGGAGCGCGGCTTGCGGGCTTTGCTCGGGGAGCTTCGCTTGACATTCGCCGTAAGTATATTCAGGACATACGCGGCAACCGTAATCGCAATTGAGATAAGCCCCGCGTACAAAAACGGCCCGTGCGTTTTCTCCGTGACGAGAATGAAGCTTGTGAAGCCGCTTATCGGCTTCTCGTCGAGAGCGTTCACCTTAAAGGCAAAAATCCCGCAGTAAGCCGCAAGCCCGACGAGAATTCCCAGCGCTGTCTGAATAATCGCGAAAACCGCACACTCGGCGGCGTACAGCTTGCCGATCTCACGCTTGTTCATGCCTATTCTTTTGAGGATCTCAATCCTGCCGCGGCGCTCGGCAAAGACGCTTCGCAGCACCGATAACACGGACAAAACCGAAATCGCCGCGCCGATCCACGCGATAATTATAAAAAAACGCGTCGGCGGGGATTGAAAACGGGAGCTGTAAAGAATATCCGTTCTGTCGCTGCGGACGTGATACCAACGCGTTTCGTAGCCTACCGTCTCGTACAAATATTCCCTAAGCGCGTCTATCTCCGGGGAGAGCTCCTCGCGGCTTTTCCTCAGGTCGAAAATATTGCCGAGCATATCTATTCGGAACAGCGGAGCTTCGTCACTTTCGCCGACGAAAATCAGCGGGGTTCTGCACGGCGACGCATTTATTTCCTCGATATTGTACGGGTTCAGCGCCGAGCCAAAGCGATATTTGCCGTAATCCTCGTTGATTATCCCGACAACGGTGAACGTCCTGCCGTCGAGCGTTATAGAATCACCGCATTTTCCGACCCAATAGCACGCGTCAAGCACCGTGCTGACGGCGGCGATCTCGTCCGAAGTCTCCGGCATTCGCCCCTCGTCAAGCGGCACGTGCCAGAGGTCGTGCGCGTCGTCGATAGTTCCGTAAGCAAAGCGGCTGCCGGCGAAGCCCATTTCACCGAGGACGTACATCGCGCCGTAGGTATAGCCGCTTCTGCCCTCCGTCACATTCGCTAGGATCTCATCGTCGGAGCTGCCGATGAGGACATCGTAATGCCCGTCTCGGTCAAACGCTTCGCAATAATAGCGAACACACTGCTCCCGTGAGGACATCAGCGCCGCGAAGATTATCGCCGTAAGAAGCACCCCCGCGAACAGAAGCGCTGCGGCATTCTTTTTGTGCTTTTTCCAGTATTTTCCGAGCAGGTAAAATGCGGTTTTCATAATAATCACTCTCCCAAAACAATTACCTCCGCGCCGTCGTAAAGCGGCTTTGTGGAGCTTACGGCAACCTTGTCCGCAAATGAAATTCCCGCAACGATTTCGACAAAGCCGCCGTTTTCCTCGCCGGTCTGTATTTCTGCAAGCTGCACAAAATCACGCTCCGTGCCGTTTTTCTCGGCGGAGTAGATAACGTAAACCCCGCTTTCGAGCATTGATTTCGGAACGGCAAGCTTTTCAATAGTGCCGACGCGCTGCTCACCATTTTTGTCGATGAACTCATAGGGAAACGGTCGGCGTTCAAGCCGCGCGGCGGTGATTTTAGGCAGCGTGCTCTTGTGGATAGGCTCGGCGAAAAACGTGAGGAAAAGCATTGCCGCGAGGAAAGCTCCCGTAATTATAAAAAGCGTTTTCTTCATTTCGACAAGCCCCCTAACGTCAGACCCTTTTCAAGATTTTCGCTGAAAAACAGATACAAAATCAGCACGGGGATCATAAAAATCACCGCCGCGGGGAATAGTACCTCGCCCACGTAGCTTTGCGCGTTTTCGATGAATACGGACAACGTTTTCAGATTATCGTCCTTGAGAAACAGCATCGGCTGCTCCACCATATTCCAGCAGTCCGCAAACACGAAAAGTATCACGGCGAAAACGCAAACGCGAATTTGCGGGATAACTCCCGTGAAAATCACGCGGAAGATCGAGTTGGTCTCAAGCCGCGTCGCGTCAATAAGCGAGCTGTCTATGTTCTTCATATACTGATGCATAACGACCACCCCGAACGGCGAGAAGATCATCGGCAGAATTATTCCCCAAGGCGTGTTGATAAGCCCCAGATCCCGTAAGCCGATGTAGTTCGGGAGGATCGTGACTTGAAGCGGCATCATCATAAGCACGATATAAAACACAAACAGCGCGTTTTTTCCGCGGAATTTCGCCCGAGAAAACCCGAAAGCGCACGGGATTATCACTGCTAATTGCGCGACGGTAATTGCCGTGGCGTACAAAACGGAATTCCAGAACATCGGGTAGAAAATAAAGCAGTCAAAAAGCAAGTCGGCGTAGGGCTTCAGCGAAAGCCCGCCGCCCGATTTGAACGACAAGATCACCGTCGCCGCGACGGGGAAAATAAAAATCAGCGCGAGAGCCGTGAACAGCACGGCGTTTAATTTCCTCATCTGTCATACCTCCGCTGCAAAGCCATACCACCCATTACGATCCCGAAAACCAGAATCGAAGTAAGCACCGCGGCGCTCGCGAGACTTTGATAATCGAGCTTCAGGAAATTGTTGTTCATATAATACTGAAGCGTGTAGGAGTGGTCGGGCGGGTAATTCGTGCCGTAATAGAGATAGCTTTCCTTGAAGATCTTGAAGCTGTTGACTATCGACAGCAGCATGGTGAAAAGCACGGTCGGAGCGATCATCGGGATCGTTATCCGCGTGTGGAGAACGAAGCCCGAAGCGCCGTCCAGCCGCGCTGCCTCAAGCACCGAGCCTTCTATCGAGGCGAACGCCGCCGTCAGCAAAACAACGCATATTCCGATATTCTTCCAGATAAACAGCAGATAAATAGGCAAGGCGGTGGTGTTTTCGGCGAAAACTCCGCGCCAGATAAGCACGATGCTCGCCGTCGGGATAACCATGGGCAGCACAAACGCGAACCGCGTTTTCCGCACCCACTTTATTCCGTAAGAAAGCGCGAGCGAGATAAGCAGCGCCAGCGCCATTAAGATCGGCACGGCGATTAAAATCAGCAGGAGCGAGTTTTTCAGCGCGAGCTGAAAATACTTGTTTTGAAGCGTCTCGGCGTAATTCTCAAACCACACAAAATCCCGCTTGAATTGGCTTTTTATCAGCGAGTAATACACCACGCGAATAAACGGGATAACAAAGAACACCGCTGTTCCAAGCAGGCTCGGGAGAAGGCAGAGTCTGCATTTCGTATTCCATTTCATGCGCTTTTTGGGTTTAGCGTTTTTCATTTTTTTCCCCCTTACTCGTTCTCCGCCATTTCCGTAATGCGCGTGATGTTCGCGATGTATTGCTCAAGCGTAATTTCGCCGCGCTGGTATTCTACCACCCACGGGCGAACGTCGCTATCGGAGTTCAGCTCAACAAGCGCCTCGCACACCGCTGCGTCCTCGCAAATTGAAAACATATCGCTGAAATACGGCGTTTCGGTATCAAAAGCGTCGCAGTACATCAATTTGTCCTTATACAGAAAGCTCCGCTCCGTCCTGAACCGCAAGCCGTTTTCGGCGATATATCCGAGATACGCCTGCGCGGCCTCCTTCTTCTTGCTGAACGGGTTTACAATAGCGTAGGTGATAAACGCGCCGCTTTTTTCATCGGCATTTTTAACTCTCGGCAGCTTTACGGCGCGCCAGTCCTCCGGGCGCGTCACGCTGCTCTCGAAGCTGTAATCGTTCATAAACGCGATGCTTTCCGCGTTGAGAATGTACTGCCCGCTCTGCCACTCGTCACTCAGAATTTTATTGCTGAACAGTGGGTGCTCGGGCTCCTCCCACAAAACATATCCGTCGTAAACGCGCTTGAAGGCGTTCTTGAACGCGTCGCTGTCATAATCGTGATAGCCGTAATTCACGGGATAGTTCTGGTCGAGGACGGCATACGACAAATACGCCGCCGTGCCGAAATACCTATACTTTTCCTGCGCCTTGACCTTTTCGAGCGCGGAATAATACCCGTCAAACGTTGTAAGTTCCTCGGGCTTTATCCCAAGCGCCGTGAGATTATCTGGAACATAGTAGGTCACCTTTACGTCCGCGCTTATCGGAACGCACCAAATATCGCCGTTGTCGTTTACGCAGAAATCCGCCAGCCAGTCGTAATACTTGTCCTGCGCCGTCTTTATCCCATCGTCGGTGAGCGGAACGTAGCCGTTCTTTGAGCGTATGTCACGCCCCAGACGCGAGCCCGTTGTGAAAATGTAAATGTCCACGTCGCTGTTTCCCGAAAGCAGCTCCAGCTTAAGCTCGTTATCGTAAACCGGACATTCGTAAATCGAAGCCGAAACGCCGCACGCCTTGTTTATCTCGCCTGTCTGAAGCGGCGCTTCATACGCCGATTGATACCCGATAACAAGGCTTTCGCCGTTGTATTTCGCTATATTCCCGGTCGGCAGCTCACTGCCTGCGCCCGAGCCGTATTTGCTTATCGTCATGCCGTTTATGTTGAGATAAATAAGCGCGTCCTTATACACCTCAAACTGTGAATTTCTGATAATGAACACGCTGCCCGCCTCGGCGGTCAGAGCGCCCGTGTTCAGCTCCAGCTTTTTAAGCACCCCCGCAGAGGGGTTATAGTATAAAAACTCCCCGCCTATCACGGCAAACGCAATAGTATAGCCGACGTCGTCCATATTCCGCACGGCTTTGAGCGTCTTGGCTTCCCTGTCGAAAACGTCCAGCGAGTAGTGCCCGTCACGGCACGTGAAGTAATACAGCGTGCCGTTTGAGTAGGATTGACAGATAACGTTTTGAACGCCGAGGTCTTCAAGCTTTTTGCTCGCCAAATCTATCGAATACGCCTTCTCGTCGAAATTCATATATCCCGTTTCGGGGTCCTTAACCTCCACTTGAACAGTGGGGTCAAACGGATTTTTCTCCGCGGCGAGAAGATAGAGCTTGTTGTCAATAATGATCATATCCCGAATATCGGCGGCATCAAGCCCCTCGGCGAGCGTTTCTTTAAGGTTGAACTCCTCGTCCATTACGCAAAGGCGCTTTTCCATCAGGTTGTAGGTGTAGAAGCACTTTTCGGCGGCGTTATAGCAAAGCCCCTGATAATCGACCGAAGCCTCGCGCCTGAACGTCTCCTTGCCGTTTTCGTAAATTACAAAGCTGCCTTCTCCGTCGTTCACGGGGAAAGTCAGCGCGGCGATCTTGTTGTCGTCCATTACGGCAAACGCGTTGACGCCATCCTTGTTTTCGTCAATGTCGAGCTCCGAGAACGAATATTCCTCCGCGGCGTTGGAAGTGAACCGAAAGCCGCTGTCGGTTGAGATTTCGCCGCTTGTCCTCGATTTATCTGATTTGCAGCCCGTCAAAATCAGCCCGAGCGCTAAAACGACCGCAAGTATTTTTGTCTTTTTCATAAAATAATCCTCCTAAAAAATTTGCCTTTCTACTTGTAAAGACAGAAATTTTCCGAAAATATTACAGTAAATTGCAAGAATAATCATGATAATTCGGGTTTTTGTGGAATCCGCCGAATTTGATAGCAGGCATTTGTTGACAATCAACAACAGCCGTGATGTTATCCTATTCGTTTGCCGTTATTTCGGATACGCGTTCCAGCTTTGCAATGTATTCGTCAAGAGTCATTTCGCCCTTCTGATACGCAATTACGTCGCCTCTGAAATTTTCGCCGATAGGGATCAATTCCTCGAAAACGGTTCCGTTTTCCGTCATATCAAACAACCCGTCAAAGCACGAACCCGTAAGGGACTGCAGATCGCCGCAGAGCGCCTTGTCTTTATAAAGGAATGATTTATCCCGTCTGAATTTCAGGTTATTTTTGGCGATAAATCCCAGATACGCCTCAGCGGCTTCTTTCTTTTTGCTGAACGGGTTTATTATAGCGTAATCAACAATTATCGGATTTTTTTCGTCGAGCGATGATATTGTCGGAAGAGGCATGGCGCGCCAATCATTCGGATTGCTGATATCTTCATAAAATGTTGTCGAATAATCGATCTCAAATGCCATATTATCAGCGTCCAGCTTTTGAAACGGATCGGGCGAGCTCATGATATTGTTGAACAGAGGATGCTCCGCTTTTCCTTCGTTGGGGTCCGACCAGATAAGCCAGTCCGAGTATATCCTCTCGAACATATTTCTGTACGTCTCGTTATTATAGTCAAACAAGCTGTAATTGGCTTTATATCTTTCATCCATCGTATCGGCAAAATCAAGGGTTGTTCCGTAAAATATGTAGTTGTTCTGCTTCTTCACGGTCTCGAGTGCGGAAAAATATCCGTCAAAGGTCGCAAGGTCTTCGGCTCTGATACCGAGCGCCTCAAGATTTTCGGGGACATAGAATGTAGCGTAGCTGCTTGTATATATCGGCACGCACCATATTTCGCCGTTATCATTGACGGTATAATCCGCCAGCCAGTCAAAGTATTGACTGCGCTCGCTGAGGATCGACTCATCGGTAAGCGGAACATAGCAGCCCATTTTTCGTATGTCTATTCCCGTGCGGCGCCCCGACGAGAACAAATATATGTCAACGTCGCTGTCACCCGCAAGCAGCTTGAGCTTTATTTCATCATCATACATCGGGAACTCATATATGGACGCGGATATGCCACATTCGGAAGAGAGAGCCAGTGTGTTTATCGGCACATAACGTGATGAAAAAGTGCCTATTACAAGGCTCTCGCCCTGAAACTGCGCCAGCTTTTCATCGACGTGCGTCAACCCCGAATTTCCTCCGCAGCGGGTAATGCTCATATTGTCTCTGTTGAGAATGATCAGAGAACCCTTGTATACCTCGAAGTCTGAATTCCTCAATATGTATATCACACCCGGCTCAAACAACACATTTCCGGAGTTCAGATTAAGTTTAACTAGCTTGGTATTCACGTAGTCTATGTATATCATTTCCTCGCCGATTATCGCGAATGAATAAATATAGCCGGTCTCGTCCATGTTTCTTACGGCCTTCAGCGTCTCGGTCTCCCTGTCAAATATGTCAAGAGAATAGTGCCCGTTACGGCAGGTATAATAGTACAGCGTGTCATTTGAATATGACTGGCAGATAACGTTTTGAATACCGAGGTCTTTGAGCTTCTTGGTTGACAAATCTATTGAATAGACCTTCTCACCGAAATCGTAATATCCCGTCTCCTCATCAAGCGCGTTTTCCTGTACGTTAAGATCATACGGATCATTCTCGACGGCGATAAGATACAGCTTGTTATCAACAACGTCCATATTTTTGATCTCGGAGATTTCAAAATTGTCGGCAAGAACCTCTTTGAAATTGAAATCCGCGTCCATTATATGGAGCTGTTTTTTCTGTACGTTGTATGTGTAAAAGCATTTTTCGGCAGCATTGTAGCACATCTCCTGATAAAAGCTTGGTATCTCGGTCTTGATTATCTGCTTGCCGTTTTCGTAGACGGCAAAATAATGCTCGCCCTCCTCCGAAACAATAATAAGCGCGGTTTTGCTGTCATCCATTACGGAGAACGCATTGATTATTCCCTCGCTTTCGTCAAGGTCGATCTCCGAGAAAACAAAATCTTCCGTGGCGTTGGAAGTGAACCGAAAGCCGCTGTCGGTTGAGATCTCGCCGCTTGTCCCCGATTTATCCGATTTGCAGCCCGTCAAAATCAGCCCGAGCGCTAAAACGACTGCGAGTATTTTTGTCTTTTTCATAGATTTATCCTCCTAAAAAAATTTGCCTTTCTACTCTTAAAGACAGAAATTTTCAGGAAATGTTACACTTAAATATGCAATTTATAGGATTTGTCATATTTCGCAACACCAAATTGTTAATAACTCACAATTGGTTCTAAGCGTTTGTTTGTCCGCATAGATTTTATCGGGGTGATATAATGCGCAGGCAGAAGCGGAATTACAGGTTTAAGCCGTATCTTATCGGCGTGCTGAGCGGGTATGCGGCGATGGTGCTGACGATTTTACCCGCGGCGCTGATTTTAACGCTGATGAAGTCCGCGGCGAAAACCGCGGGCGCGGCGGCGGTCATCGCGATGATGGCGGGCGGCTTTGTGTGCGGAAAGACGGCGGGATTCGTTCGGCAGAAGGACGGCTTAAAAACGGGTTTTTTGTGCGGTCTGGCGTTCGCCGTGCCGATGACGATCTTTACGCTGATCTTCGGCGACAGCACCGTGGGCACGCTGATCTTGAAGATAGCGCTCTGCGCGTCCTTCGCGGCGGTCGGGGGAGTGTCGGGAGTAAGCAATTAACATCGGCTTTCCCTGCAGGAGGCGGGGAAAGCCGATAGAAGGACTTGGTAGTTGAAATGAAATACGTTTTAGCCCTCGCCGCGGGATTGGCGGCTGTAATTCTGATAATCGAGCCCAAGACGGTTTCGGACGCGGTGGGCGCGGCGGCAGTGAGCTGCCTTGAGGTCGTCGTGCCGAGCCTGTTCGCGTTTACTGTGCTTGCAATCTATCTGCAAAAAAGCGGGCTGTATCGAACCGTTCTGAAGCCGCTGACGTTCCCGCTGTCAAAGCTTCTGCGAATGGACGAGGAGCTTTGCGCGGTGTTTTTGCTCGGGAACATCGGCGGCTATCCCGTCGGGGCGCGGCTGTTATCGGAACTTGTACGGGAAGGTCGGCTGAAACAAAAAAACGCCGCGAGAGCGCTCTGTTTCTGCTTCGGGAGCGGTCCGGGCTTTATGCTGGGTATAGTAGGCGCACGCATATTCGGAAGCGCAGCCGCGGGACTTGCGCTGTTCGGCATCTGCTTCGGCGTTTCGCTTCTGATCGCGGGCTTTGTGAGAATGCGAGGTGAGATCCCGCTGGAACGCGCCGCGGGCGGCGACATGAATGTCGTAAATCCCGCAACTAAGTCGCAAACAGGATGTTTGCGACCAAAAGCGGGCGGCGACACGGATGTCGCAAAGCCCGCAACTAAGTCGCAAACAGGATGTTTGCGACCAAAAGCGGGCGGCTTCAAGCTCGACGCGGAAACGTTCATCACGTCGGTGACGGACGGCGCGCGGACGATGTTCACGGTCTGCGCGATGATAGTAGGCTTTTCGGTGATCTCGGCGATACTGAAGGTCATCGGGGTTTACGCGCTCTTCGCGGAGATTTTCGGCTCTTCCGAGATACTCCCCGCGCTCCTTGAGATCACGCGGCTAGGCGATATGACCGCGACAGAGTACGCCCTCCCGACCTGCGCGGCGCTGCTGGCGTTCGGCGGGGCGTGCGTGATAATGCAGGTCGCGGCGCTGTCTCGCGGAATCCCGCTGAAAAACTTCCTCATCTCGCGCGGCGCGGCAGCGGTTTTAAGCGCCCTGCTCGCGATGCCCTTCGCGGGAATATTCCCGCCCGCCGACGTGGAAACGATAGCCGCCGAGACCGCCGTCAGCGCGTTCTCCAAAAACGCGGCGCTTTCCGTCTGCGTGCTTATCATGTGCGTGTTGCTGCTAGTGGCAAGAGGATCAGAGTCAAGAGGCAAGAAGCCGCGGTGAGCAGGCGGCGAGATCACAAAAAAATCCCCCGCCTAAGGCGAGGGAATTTTTGATTATACATTATTTTATGTTATGTCGATCAGCTCCGCGGTGATAACGTTCCCGCGGTCTATGCCCGAGGACATCATCAAACTGTCAAACGTCACTTTTACCTTTACGAACGAGCCGTCGTCCGGGATCATTGAGATATCCGCGGTGGTGTCGGCGGCGTTGCCGAGGTAAATGTAGCCGAACTCGTTATACCACGTAAAGCCCGAGCCCGATGAAACGTACTGCGGCGCGTGGCAGTAGCCCAGCTGCTCGTCGTAGGTGTAGGACATCACGGGAAGCGTAGACTCGCCGTCGCACGGCACGAACATCAGATCGCCCGTCATAAAGTTGTAGGTGTCCTCAGCGGCGCGGGCAATGTAGCCCGTCATCGTAAGCTCGCCCTCAAACATCGCCGAGCCGTAAACAAACGCCACGTCCGGCAGCCCCATTTCGGAGCCCGAAGCAAAGTTCACCTGCGCCTCCTTGAGTGTAAGACCGCCGATGCTGTCGCCGACGTTCACGCGCTTGTAGTCGGAAACCGGCTGCGGCGTTACATCGCTGAACTGGAGAGTGTTCTCGTCATAAACGTCCGCGTTGTCGATGCTATTTCTCGCGAGACCGCTCGGCTCGGCAAGATAAGCAAAGCCGTCGCAAAGCACCGCCGAGAACGTCTCTCTCGTAAGCTCCGCCGCCGTGAGCTCCGCGCCGTTGTTCGAGAACACCGCGCTGATCTCCGTCGTGAGTATCTTTTCGCCCATAACGCCCGTGATGAACGTCTCCCGCGAGTCGGGCTCGGACGTTGTGGAAATTGTCGGCTCGGAGACGGTTCGCGCCGTCGAGCTCTCGCCCGTGCCGATTATCGGCTCGCTCGTGTCGTTCGACTCTGCGATCGAAATCTCCGCGCGGGAGCTTTCGTTATTTGAAGTGCCGCCCTTATCCGAGCACCCGCAAAGAGCCGCCGCAAGCAACACCGCCAGAATTATACTGCATTTTTTCATAATAATCATCTCTTTCATAATCCGTCCTAAAAACGCGGAAATTACCGCACTATAGCTTATTATACCACATAATCCCCGAAAAGTCTATAATTTACGCGAAAAAACGGCATTTTGTCACAAGTTTTAGCAAATTCGACGCGGTTCATTCTACACAATTCACAAAAATGCGTGTGATAATTTGGTGAAAACGTTACTTTACAAAAGCAAGATTATAACTTAAAATATAACTATGGCGTTTTAATTCCCGAGATTCCCCCAAAAACTGCCGAAATTTCAGCAGAAGAGGACTGTATAAAATGATCAAGAAAACCGTTACAATGAGCGATATTGCCAAAGCTATGAACGTCAGCACCGTGACCGTTTCAAAGGCGCTCGGCGACCGCGAGGGCGTTTCCGAGGCGCTGCGCGAGCGGATAAAGCAGAAGGCCTCCGAAATGGGCTATCGCCTCCACACGAGTGGGCGCGCCATCCGCGAGGGCTTGACGTACAACATCGCTATCGTCGTCGCGAAGCACTTTATAAGCGAGCCGTCGGCGTTTTATTGGATCATGTACAAATATCTCGTGGAGCTGCTCCAGCGGCAGAACTACTACGGTATGCTTGAGGAGATAAGCGACGAGGCGCTTGAAAGCCCCGGCGAGATTCCCCCGTCTATCCGCGACAAGAAGGTCGACGGCGTGATATTGCTCGGACAGTTCCCGAATGATTATATCGACAGGCTTATGGCGTTTTATATCCCGACGGTTTTCCTCGATTTCTACGGCAGCCGCGAGGACAGCGAGGCGGTGCTTTCGGACAACTTCTACGGCGCGTATCTGCTGACCTCGCATTTGATAAGCAACGGACATCGCCGCATAGGATTCCTTGGGAACACGGCGGGGAATTCAAGCGTGCAGGATAGATTTCTCGGCTATTACAAAGCGCTGCTTGAAAACCGCATTGCTCTGAAGCAGGAGTGGATCTTGTCGGACAGAACGCGCAGCGGCGAAATACATAACACGTTCGAGCTCCCCGCGGAGCTTCCGACGGCGTTCGTATGCAGCAGCGACGAGACGGCGTTCAGGCTTGTGAACCAGCTGAACGCGCAGGGCTTCCGCGTTCCGGAGGACATCTCCGTCGTCGGCTACAACAACCACGTTTACGCGACGATGTGCCAGCCGCATCTGACAACAATCGACGTAAACGGACAGGCAATGGCTTCTGAGGCGGTCGACATAATGCTCCACAAGATCCGCGACGCAAGCTTTAAACGCGGCAGAACACTCGTCGCGGGGAAGCTTATCCGCAGAGATAGCGTTAAGAACCTCAAGGAGATATAGGTTAATTGATAATCAAAGCCGACCCGTCGGGATCGGCTTTTATATTATGAGTTTTTAGAAGCAAATTCGGATTTTAAACGTTCGTATTCCTCGTTTACAAGCTTCATCGTTTCTTCATCTCCCGCCTCAAGATCGGGGTGGAATGTTTTCGCGAGATTGCGATAACGCTTGTTAAGTGCCTCTAAT
>JAIDPG010000308.1 GCA_029062865.1 Oscillospiraceae bacterium | reverse complement strand
TCATATGTGTATAAGAGACTTGTATTTGTATATATTGTAACATATTATACGCTAAATGTCAAGATTAGTGTTTAGATTTTTTAGAGGCAAGAGGCAAGAGGCAAGAGGCAAGAGGCAAGAGGAGCGTTATCTTGTGCGTACACGTGAAGGCGGCGCGTAAAATCCCCCGCGAGCGGCGGGGGATTACAAAATTATTATCGCCTTGGCTGGGAGTTATTGCTCGTCGTCCAAATTGTCCTTTTCCCGCTTGTTCTCGTGCTTTATCACGCAAAGCGAGAATATCCCGCACACCAAAAGCAGTATAAAGCACACCAAAAACAAAAAGTCATTGGAGAGCATACCGTCTTTGAGGAAAAAGTCCTCGCTGCCCATTTGAGACGCGAACCGTATTGATTGCAGCACCGCACCTGCGGTCGTCAGTATGATGGAGGTTTTTTGCGCTTTTTTTCCCGCTACCGCTGCCATACAACCCTTGACGGCGCACCGAACCAGAAACCAGATCAGGCTCAGACATCCTATCAACCCAACTACGCAAGATGTGCTTTCCGCCCATTTGTAAAAGAAGTCCATTGATACACAGCAGATAACAGCCGCAATAGCAAAGATCAACAGTGCCTCTACCCCGTACCGAAGCCGAAAAGCATTTTGCCGCTCATCGAAAATCGTTCTTTCGGGCGCGTTGCTTATGTTGTCGTTAAAGCTCATTGCTCGTCGCCCTCCTTTTCCTTTCGGCTTTTCTTAATAAATATGAGCGTCAATATTCCGCAGGTTATCGCGAGTATCCACACGAGAAGAAAGCAGAAGTTATCCGTAAGCTTCCCGTCCGCGAACAGCACACGGTCTTCCTCCTCGCGGGAAAAAGCGTATTTTATCGACATCATTATCCCCATAAAAACGCAGTAGCCTGCCGAGAATTTCACCGAACGCTCGCCGTTTATTCCTACAAGACTCCCCGTCGCGGCGCAGCGTATATTAAAATAGCACGCGCAGATCAGCATAAACACCAGAAGCGGCGCGGCATACGTTTCCGCCCACTGATAAGCCAGATCCATCACAAGGCAGTTGACAAACGCCAAGCCCGAGAAGATTATCAGCGCTTCGGTGAGAATTTTCGATTGCATTATTTTCTGGCGCTCGTCGAGAATAATTTTGTCGCTCCCCGGCTCTTTGAGTATTAAGTCTTCGCAGAATTTATCGAATGATTTCAGGCTCATTTTGATTCCTCCTTAGTGCCGGAGTTCTCTTTCTTCTTGAATTTGCGGACGTTTACCACCATGACTATGCCGGCTGTAAGATATAACACGCACGCGAGCATTATGGCAAAATATTCGGACACCATACCGTTGCGGATAAAGAAGTGTTCGGCGATGTCGGTGTGTTCTTCGTCGAAGAATAGCAGCAGCGGAATTATAATGCTGTCTCCGAAAATAAAGATAGTCTGATGTAAAATGGGGATAGTGCCGTTTATTCCGAACAGCGTGTCCTGCCGGGCGTTCGCTATGACCCAATACAGATACGCTATCGCTCCGAAAATCGCTGTTGATAAAACCCAGCTCTCGCACCATTGCGGTCCGCACTCCATTATAAGAATGTTGATGCTCGCGGTGATGGCGAACGTCCATAACGCTCTTGTCGTTAGTTGCGAGCGGACAAGGGATTGGCGCTCGTCAAAGATTACCTTTTGCTCGATAGGGTCGTTGTTTACGATCTTCGCGCAGAAGTCGTCGAATGATTTCAGGCTCATTTGGTATCCTCCTTATTTAAAAGTCGCGAAAAACCGGCTCACTCCGTTCGCCTAGCCGCCTGCAAACGCTCCGTTCGCTTCGCTCACTCCGCATTTGCAGGCGCTTTTTTCGCTCCACACTTCGCTGGGTGCGCTGTTTTGGGTCGAAATGCGCCTTTGCCGCTTCGCTGGTTATGTTGATGTTCGCGGAACGTTCCAAACGGCAACGCCATTATGTGACAAATCGGTCGCGTTGACTGCGCCGCCAACAGTGAACGCTGCGAAAACACTTCCTTAACAGGGCTGCGCACAAACGTGAGTGCGTTGACGTAGCGACAGAGCAACGAAAAGCAAATTAACCCAAAGAAACAGCTTCGCCGACGCTAACCTAAACAAGTCAACCTCACCGCCCAAAGTCACGAGAAAAAGCGGGCAAAGGGGGAGAGAAGGGAGAGGGGGGAAAGGGAGCGCGAAGGAAAACCCCGTAGGGAGGAGAGGGGGAAA
>JAIDPG010000307.1 GCA_029062865.1 Oscillospiraceae bacterium | reverse complement strand
AACGGCGACCCCCGCCTTCTTCACCAATTAAGTCGTCGGCATCGGCCTTTGTGTATAAGAGACAGGCTGAAAAAGTACCACTGCGCGCCGTCAAGTCCGAGAGCTCTGCCTATCTCGGTAATGCCGATAAACGCCGCAGCAAACACAACGGCGAGAATTATGCCAATATTGTTCTTGACTATCTTCATTCGATGACCTCCAAGGTCGTCTGCCCGTCGCGAAAAATACCAACTCCGCCGAGTTCAGTCCCAATTTTTCTCATCGAAATTATAAACCTTATCCAAAATTTCCTGCCATTGACCGTTTTTCACATACTCCGATATTCCGCTTATCACTTCGTCTGCCGAATAATTACCGCCATATTCTTCAAAGCACGAATACTCCTCCTCGTTGAACTTCAGGAAATCAACTAGAGTGGGCAATACCTGCTCAAACGTCAAATAACCGCTGTCGTCAATAGCCTTACAGCAGTCTGTCCATACTTCCCACAAATAGGGGTCGGCACACACCCTGGATGTAAATAAAAAAGGATTCATTTCGCTAAGGATCTCCCCCAATTTATATGGATCATTATCGTTATATAGCCTATCCAATACAGTATACGCCGCCCATAACGCACGCTGATATGTTAATTTCATTTCAATTCCCCTTAATCAAATGTCGTCTGCCCATCGCGCAGAATTCCGAGATGCTTGTAAGCAAGCTCCGTCGCGATACGCCCGCGCGGGGTTTTAGCGACAAACCCGAGCTGCATAAGGTACGGCTCGCACACGTCCTCCAGCGTCACCGCCTCCTCGTTCAGCGCGGAGGCAAGCGTCGAAAGCCCGACGGGCCCGCCGTTGTAGCCCTTTATCATCATTTCGAGCATACGGCGGTCAAGGCTGTCAAGCCCCAGATCGTCTATTTCAAGCTTTTTTAGAGCGTTGTCGGCGATGTCGCGCGTTATTTTGCCGTCTCCGAGAACCTCGGCAAAGTCGCGGACGCGCTTCAACAATCTGTTCGCAATACGCGGAGTTCCGCGGGATCGCCGCGCTATCTCCATTGCGCCGTCCTTCATGCACGGAATTCCGAGAATGACCGACGAGCGCTGAACGATGTCGCAGAGCTGCTCGGGAGTATAAAGCTCCAAGCGCTGGACTACGCCAAAACGATCGCGAAGCGGCGCAGAGAGCTGCCCGGAGCGTGTTGTCGCGCCGATAAGCGTGAATTTCGGGAGATCTATTCGTATCGAACGCGCCGCGGGTCCGTTGCCCATTACGATGTCCAGCGCGTAGTCCTCCATTGCGGGGTACAAAACCTCCTCGACCTGCCGCGACAGTCGATGTATCTCGTCAATAAACAGCACGTCGTTCGGCTGAAGATTTGTTAAAAGCGCCGCGAGGTCGCCCGCCTTTTCGATAGCCGGACCCGATGTTATCCTGATATTAACGCCCATTTCGTTCGCGATTATGCATGAAAGCGTGGTTTTGCCCAGTCCCGGAGGACCGTACAGCAAAACGTGATCGAGACATTCCCCGCGCTTTTTCGCCGCCTCGATATAAACCGCCATATTCTCCTTGACTTTATCTTGCCCGATGTATTCCTCAAGCGTTTTCGGGCGCAGAGTAAGCTCCGCCTCGCTGTCGCTCTCGCTGAAAGACGGCTCGACCAATCGCTCGCGCGGATCAAAATCGAGATCGTCGTTTGACATTTCTATCATTTTGTATTTTCCCTTTCTATTTGGGTCTATAATCCTTGTGTATCACAAGCTCAACCTGCGAATTTACGCACTTTTCCCCGTCAAAATCCAGTCTGATAATAAACGGCATAAAATCCACTATTTTTTTGAAGCATTTGAAATCAAACTCCGGATAATAGTGATTAAGTATCGTTGAAAGAGCCGTTCCGTGCGTTGCTATCGTAATGATATCTCCCTCGTGCTCCGAAAGTATCCTCCTTAACGCACGGATATTTCGGGTTTGAACTTCTCGCAGGCTTTCGCCGTCCTTGATGTGGTAATCAAAATCCGCCCACTGCTTCTCGATATACTCAAAGAAATTGTCGCCCTGCCAGCTCCCCGCGTTACGCTCTCGGAGATCCTCATAGATATTCACGTCCAAGCCCGTCCAAAGCGAGTACAGCCCAACCGTTTCGATAGCTCTTTCATACGGGCTTGACGCGATAAAGCCGACGTTTCTGCTTTTCAGCAGATCCGCGACCGCCCGCGTGTCGTTCTTACCCTCGTCGGTGAGAGGTCTGTTTCTGTCGTCGCGCACCGTGTTATCCGGCTGCGCGTGGCGAACGAAGTAAACTCTTGTCATTTCTTGTCTTGCCCCTTCGCCTCAATTTTGCGGTAAAACAGCTCGGGCAGGTTTTTCTCGTCGTAATCCGTCTTATGGAAGCTCAGCATCGCGTTTATGCGCTTGTTCAGCTCGTCGGGGTCGTGGATTCCACAGAGCTGCGCCTTGCGGCACTCCTCCTCCGCCTTTTCGGCGTTGCCGTTCATCGCGTACCAGTCGGCGAGCTCTGCGTGACAAAGCGGGTGATTTTCGTTGATCTTCATTAGATTTTGCAAGGTTTCAAACGCCTTTTTGTCCTCTCCGCGAACCATCTGTATCTTCGCGAGGCTGAAGTACGAATAGCCGTGGTTCGGGTCGTAGCGCAGCGCCTGCTCAAAGCAATACGTCGCCTGGTCGAGCTTGCCCTCCGAGAAATACGCGTGCCCGAGCCGCGACTGCATCTCGGGATTGTCCGGCGCGTATTCCGTCGCCTTGCGATAACACCACATCAGCTTTGAATTGTTTTCCATTGCCTCGTAGAGCCTTGCGAGCCACTCAATGCAGAACATCTGGTTTTGCCGTATATCCGATCTTGAAAGCGCCTCCTGTAAGATCTCCTCCGCGTGCGCGAGCTTGCCGCTCAGCAGCGCGTAAATTCCCTTATACGCGAGCTTCGCGACGGGGTCGCTTCTAATAAGTTTTATCCCGTCCTTGCCGAGCGCTCGCAGCGCCGCCTGCTTCTTTGCCTGATGCGGCACGACGGTGTCCGTCCAGATAACGGCGCAAAGCGTAATGAGAATTACGACCGCATACCCGCCGAGGACATACGCCGAGACGCTCCAGTCGTCGGTCGAAATAAACGTCACAACCGCGCCGATACGCGCGCCGACGAGTATCAAAAGGCACGTTCTGAAATTAAGGCTGAAGCCGTTGTCGTTTTTTGTGTTAGCGTTCAAAATATCGCCCCCTTAAGCAAGATTTTTAAGTCCGAATTTTATCAGTTCTTCAACGGAGCTCGTGGGATCAGCGCCCGACAACGCCGCGCCGCATTGCGCGGGATTAAAGCCGAGAGTCTGAAGCGCTGTGATCGCTTCGGTAAAGTTGTCGCCCGTGGAAATTGCCACGCTTTGCAGGTCGCTCGCCGAAATCTTCTGCTCCTTTGCGACCTTGTCCTTAAGCTCCAGCACGATCCTCTGCGCGATCTTCGCGCCGACTCCCGGCGCTTTGGTAAGCGTTTTGTAATCGCCGGAGGCAATGCAAAGCGCCAGCTTTGACGGCGTGACATCGCTTAAGATCGACAGCGCCGCCTTGGGTCCAACGCCCGAAACGGAAAGAAGCTGCTTGAAGCTCGCGAGCTCCGCGTTGTCCGCAAAGCCGAACAAATCAAGCGAGTTTTCCGTTACGTGCATATAAGTGAAAAGCTTCACCTCGCCCTGGTCGCGTATCTTCGCGAGCGTATTCATCGTTGTTCTGCATGCGTAGCCCACGCCGCCGCACTCGACGACCGCAAGCCCCGCCTCCCAGTATGTAAGTTCGCCTTTTAAACTGTAAATCATAGTTCAATTCCCCTTATTTTCGTGATTTGTTGAGCTGCGTGACCTCGTTGCCGCGCATTATCTCCGACAGCCGCGAGCCGCCGGTGTGCCCGTGAGTTATCGCAAGCGCAAGTGCGTCAGCGGTGTCGTCCGGCTTTGGGATTGCTTTCAGCCGCAGAATGTTCTTCGTCATCTCCTGCACCTGATGCTTCTCCGCGTGACCGTAGCCCGTCACCGCGACCTTTACCTGAAGCGGCGTGTACTCGTATATCTTCACGCCCTTCTGCGCCGCGGCGAGCATTATTACGCCGCGTGCTTGCGCAACGTCTATACCCGTCGTTATGTTGGAGTTGAAAAACAGCTTTTCAATGCTCATACAATCGGGGCGGAATTTTTCGATAACCACGCACATATCGTCGTAGATCTCGCAAAGCCGTTTATCAAAAGGCGTTTCCGCGTCCGTTGTTATCGCGCCGTATTTTACCACGTCGAAGTGCACGTTGTCAAACTCCAGCACTCCCCACCCGACTATCGCATAGCCCGGGTCTATTCCCAAAATTCTCATTTTCGCCTCTGTATTATCGTTTAAGTGTAGCTCTCGTTGTCCGTTACATAACCGCGGACGCGGAGCGGTATCTTCATATCCGCGGCGATCCTTTCACATTCGAAGATCTCCTCGTCCGTGATAACGTCCACGACCGTAAACGACGTTTTTATGCCCAGATTGCGAACGTCCGCGGCGAATTTCAGCATTTCGGAAAACGCTGCCTCGCCAAAGCTCGGGCGCGTGACCTCATTGTAACGCTTGGCGTTCGGGGCGTTCAGACTAATCGAAAAGCTGTCGACAACGCCCTTGAACCGCGAAATGTCAAAGCCCTTGTGGATAAGCCGCACAAGACCGTTTGTGTTGACGCGTATCTTCATCGCGGAATTAGCCTTGATGTACTCCGCGGTTTTCAAGAGCATATCCGCGCGCACAGTCGGCTCGCCGTAGCCGCAGAATACAGCCTCCTCTATCCCCGATTTGTAAAACTGCTCGAACGCCTCGCATATCTCCTCGAAGCTCGGCTCGTGCTCCAGCCAGAGGCTGTCGTTATCCTCGATGCTGTCGCCGTTTTTCCGTATGCAGAAAACGCAGTCGCACGGGCAGCCGTTTGTGATGTTTATATACATTTTCCCGTCAAATTTGTAGAATATAGTCATATTATCCCCCATTATATAAATATAC
>JAIDPG010000306.1:8145-15744 GCA_029062865.1 Oscillospiraceae bacterium | reverse complement strand
CGCCCGAACCCGCCCGATGAGGACTTCGGCGGCGTTTGCGTCGGGTATCGCAACCCCGTGCTCACCGCGGCGCACGCCCCGCTTATCTGGCGCTATGATATGTGCTATGAGGACGATCCTAATCTCCTCGAGCGCCTCGGCGTGAACGCCGTTTTTAACGCGGGCGCGGTTTATTTCGACAACAAATATTATCTCATCGCGCGGGTTGAGGGCGCGGAGGGCAAGAGCTTCTTTGCCGCCGCCGAAAGCAATAAGCCCACCGAGGGCTTCCGCTTTCGCGATTATCCCGTGCTGCTGCCCGATACTATCTCCGAGGAGACGGACGTTTACGATATGCGCATAACCAAGCACGAGGACGGCTGGATATACGGGGTGTTCTGCTCGGAGAATTTGAACGCCGCGCCCGGCGCGGCGCAGACGGGCGTTATCCGAACCAAAGATCTGATGAACTGGGAGCGCCTGCCGAACCTCGCGCCGCCCGCACCGGACCGCCGCTGCTGCTGTCTCCACCCGGAGTTTGTCGACGGGGAATACGCGTTTTACACACGGCTTCACGACGGCTATTTCACCGCGAACGGCGAGGGCGGGATTCCGCTTGCGATGTGCAAGGATATTGCCGCGCCCGTGCTTCGGATAAAAGAGCCGCCGTTCAGAAGCGATTCCCCGCGGACGACGGGACTGAAAAATGGCGCGGGCGCCGTGCCGATAAAGACCGAGCGCGGCTGGATACACATTGCGCACGGCGTTCGCGCGACGGCGGCTGGGCTTCGGTACATCATCTACACGTTCGCGACGGATCTGAACGACCCGTCAAGGGTCATTGCCGCGCCGGGCGGTCAGCTTATCGCTCCGAAAACGCAGGAGCGCGTCGGGGATATTCTCGGCGCGAGCTTCACGAACGGCTGCATAGTCAAGGACGAGAATGTTTATATCTACTACGCGGATTCCGATTCGCATCTTCACGTCGCCTCCACAACTATCGAGAAGCTTATCGACTACACGTTCAACACCCCCGAAGACCCGCTGCGCTCTGTTGACTGCGTAAAGCGGCGGTGGGATTTCGTCGACAAGAATTTCGCCAACGGCGCGAAGAGCGTTTAAAGGCTCTCGCCACTTGAATTCGGTTGACAAAAAACTAATATTAAATAATAATTTTTGCGGGGAAATCCGCGCAAAGCTGCTCACTGAATTTTATAATTCACATAACATTAAGAAAAACGGAGAGAAAAATTATAATGGAATATTTTGATTTATACACCGCGACCCGCCGACCGCTCGGCAAGAGAATAATGCGCGGCGTGCCTATTCCGCGCGGGGAATATCACATTGTCGTGCAGGTGATGACGATAAACAGAAAGGGCGAAATTCTCCTGACCCAGCGCGTTCCCGAAAAGACGAGCGGCGGCAAGTGGGAGTGCTCGGGCGGCTGCGCCGTCGCGGGGGAGTCGGGCAAGGAGGCTGCCGCGCGGGAGCTCTACGAGGAAACAGGCATAGTCGCCGACGAAAGCGAGCTCTCCCTTGAATGGACGCTGACGACCGACGGTATGCTGAGGGATTTTTACGTGCTTGTAAAGGACGTGCCGCTGTCCGATCTGCGGCTTCAGGATATAGAGGTCTGCGCCGCGAAGTGGGTCAGTTTCGAGCGGCTTTGCGAGATGTCGAAAAGCGGACAAACGACGCGCACCGTCACAAGGTGGCTCGAAAACAAGGGCTCGGAGCTGCTGTATATTATCAACAAGGCGAAGAAAAGCGCCCGAAAATTTTAAGATTTTCGAGATCTTGATTTAACAGCAGAGGAGACAGCAATGATTTTATCCGACATTACGATAAAAGAGCGCCTTAACGACGACCTTGTCATCACGATCGACGGTAAGCGCATAACCGAGGGAGAGGCAATTCAGCCCGCGAGCTTTGATCTGAGGCTTGGCGGCAGCTTTGCGTTCCCGCCGGCGAACGACAGAATAGTATCTCGCCGCGGAAAGGTTTACAGCGCCGTTGATCCCACGCTGCCCGCTGAAACGTCTCCGTGGGAGAGCCTGTCGGACAAGACCTTTTACATCAAGTCCAAGGAGTTCGTTCTCGCGACGACCAAGGAATACATCAAGCTGCCAAACGACCTCACCGCCTTTGTTGAGGGCAGAAGCAGCATCGGAAGAATGGGGCTGTTTGTGCAGAACGCGGGCTGGGTCGACCCGGGGTTCGAGGGGGAAATAACGCTTGAGCTTTTCAACGCGAGCGACAACGCGATAAAGCTTGTTGAGGGAATGAGGATAGCGCAGCTTGTGTTCGCGCGGCTGGACCGTCCCGCGGAAGCTCCCTACAACGGGAAATATCAAGGGCAGAAGGGCGCGACGGGCTCGCGCGTATTCAAGGACGGCGACCTGCAAAAAAAGCGCTGATTTATTACATATTTCACATTATTTCACAATATTATGAGGTGAGTTAATTGATAAACTCGGCTGAGATAAACAAAATAAAGGCTCTCGCGAAAAGCGGCGACTGCGGAGGGAATTCCACGGAGGAGATCTTCGCGAGGGTTTACCGCGCGGTGAAGAAAACGCTCGGGATCACGCCGTTTGACGAGCAGCTCGCGGCGGCGCTGGCTTTGTCAAAGGGCAAAATGGTGCAGATGCAGACTGGCGAGGGCAAGACGCTCTGCGCGGTTTTCGCGGCGTGCGCCGAGGCGATAAGAGTAGGCGGCATAACGCACATTCTCACGTTCAACGACTATCTGGCGCAGCGCGATTACAGCTGGATGAAGCCCGTTTACGACGAAATGGGCGTTTCCGTCGCGTGTATCACGGCGAACACCCCCAAAGAGGAGCGCCGCAGCATTTACAAGCACGAGGTCGTCTACGCGACCGCCAAGGAGGCGGGCTTTGATTATCTCCGCAGCTTTGTGCTGTTTGATGAAAAGCCGTATTTCCCCGAGGAGCTGAACTTCGCGATCGTCGACGAGGCGGACAGTATTCTTATCGACGAGGCGCGTATCCCGCTTGTTATTGCGGGCGATGTTGCTGTCCGCGAAAGCGGGGATATGGAGGGGATCTACAAAAAGGCGGAGGCTCTCGGTGAGGGCTGCTTTGAGGTCGACCCCGAAAGCCGCAACGTTTATCTTTCCGACGAGGGCGCGGACAAAGCCGAGCGGATCTTCGGGCAGGACGTTTACGCGACGGGCAGCGAAACGCTCCTCGCGAAGATATGCGCGTGTCTTAAAGCGCGGGACGTTCTCACCGAGGACAGGGACTATATCGTTAAGGACGGCGCTGTCGTGCTTATTGACGAGTTTACCGGCAGAGCCGCCCCGGGGCGCGTTTTCCCCGGCGATTTACAGGCGGCGGTCGAGGCGAAGCACGGGCTTCGCATTTCGTCGCGCGGGAGAATTATGGGCAACATCGCGCTGCAATACTACGCGCGGCTCTATCCGAAGCTCGCGGGAATGACGGGCACGGCGGAGCAGTCGCGCGAGGAGTTTGAAAAGGTTTATGGAATAGCGACGCAGGTCATTCCGACGCGTCTGCCGCTTGCCCGCGCAGATCACCCTTTGGAGCTTTATTACGACGAAAAGGAAAAGCGCAAGGCAATTCTCGCGGAGATAAAGGAGTCGGCGGAGCTCAAGCGCCCCGTGCTTGTCGGCAGCGACAGCATAAGCGAAAGCGAGAGCATTGCGGCGGATCTGGCGCAGATGGGGATCAAGTGCGTTATCCTCAACGCGAAAAACGACTTTGAGGAGGCGGAGATAATCGCGCGAGCGGGCGAACGCGGCGCGGTGACTATCTCAACAAATATGGCGGGGCGCGGCGTTGACATTCGGCTCGGCGGACAAAACGCCGAGGATGTTACGGATAAGGCGCTGGTTCTCGGCGCGGGCGGCTTGCTCGTCCTCGCGACATCAATGCGCGAGAGCGCTCGCATTACAATGCAGCTCCGCGGCAGAGCGGGGCGGCAGGGCGACGTCGGCGAAAGCCGCGCGTTCGCTTCTCTCGAAGATCCGATACTCAAGGACAACGATCTCCGCGGCTTTGCGGGGCGGCATTATCCGACGAAGAAAACCGAGGGCGTGCTCACCGACAAGGTGCTTTTGCGAGAGGCGGAGCGCGTTCAGCGCGTGGTGGAGAACAACGCGTTTGAGGAGCGCGTGCAGCTGATGAAGTACACGCTTATCGGCGAAAAGCACCGCGATGTGACGTTTCGGCGGCGCAACTCTCTGCTTGACGGAACATACAACAGCGAGTTCTGGCAAAAGGACGCTCCGAAGCTTTACGAAAAGGCGCTCGAGCGCTTCCCCGAGGACGAGCTTCAAACGCTCCAGAACAGGATCCTCGCGGCGCTTTTAAACGAGTTCTGGTGCGATTATCTTGACTACACGACTTATCTGCGCGAGGGAATTCACCTGACGCAGATAGCGGGGCGAAACCCCGCGGAGGAATACAACATCGCGTGCGAGGAATACTACGAAAACGCGGCGGCTTCGATTCCCGAACGCATGGAGGAGAAGCTTTGGAACGTTCTCGAATGTGATAGCCTTTCGGACTACGTCATTGACCGCCCGACGCGCACCTACACTTATCTCCTGAACGACATCGGCGAGGAGTTCAAGCGCAAGCCGATTTTAATGGGTCTGATGTCCGACGACTACGAAAGCACCGCAAAGGCGGCGTTTGACGAGGACGGCGATCAAGACAACGATAACGCTCCGCCCGAAGTGTCGGAGAAAAAGGGATTTTTCGGGAAGCTGTTCGGGAAGAAGTGAAGCTATGTACAATTCAACGATATGCGCGATAGCAACTCCAGCGGCGGTTGGCGGAATTTCGGTGATAAGAATTTCCGGCGAGCGCGCGTTTGAGGTCGCCGAGCGGGTTTTCAAGCCCGCTTCCGGCAAGCCGATAAGTGAAATGCGCGGCTACACGGCGGCTTACGGGAAAATATACGATAATGAAGAGCGGTTGGACGACGGCGTGCTGCTGGTGTTCAAAGCGCCGCATTCTTATACGGGCGAGGACGTTTGCGAGATCTCCTGCCACGGCGGGATCTACGTAACGCGCCGCGTGCTGACGGCGTGCCTCAAAGCCGGAGCCGAGCCCGCGGCTGCGGGGGAATTCACGAAGCGCGCGCTGTTAAACGGCAAAATGTCGCTGACGCAGGCGGAGGCGGTCGCGGATATTATAGCGGCGCAGGGCGGGCAGATGCTCTCCTGCACGAATACCCAGCGCGAGGGCGCTTTGTATCGCCGCTGCGAGAAGATCGCCGATATGATCATGGAGATACTGTCGCAGATCGCGGCGTGGATAGATTATCCCGACGACGATACGCCGGCAGTCACGCGGGATTGGCTTGTTGAGAAGATAGGCGAAGCGCAGGCGGAGCTTGACGATCTGCTTGCGGGATATGACAGAGGGCGAATGCTCCGCGACGGCATATCCTGCGCGATAGTCGGCAAGCCGAACGTCGGGAAGTCCACGATAATGAACCTGCTTTCGGGCAGCCGTCGAAGCATCGTGAGCGACATTGAAGGGACAACGCGCGACATCGTTGAGGAGAGCGTGAATATCGGCGGCGTGGTGCTGCTGCTGTCCGACTGCGCGGGTATCCGCGAAACCGAGGACGAGGTGGAAAAGATCGGCGTGGAGCTTATGCTTGAAAAGCTGAATAACGCGGATATCGTATTGGCGGTATTTGACGGTTCGCGCGAGCTGTCCGACGAGGATCGGCGGCTTTTTGAGCTGTTAAAGAACAAGAAAGTCCTCGCGGTTGTGAACAAAAGTGATCTTGAAAATAGGTTGGACATTGGCGAGGTGAAGGCGGCGCTTAACGAGGGCGCGTCTGTAACGGAGCTTTCCGCAAAGGACGAAAAGAGCGCGGAGGTTATCGGGCGCGTGGTCATGGAGCGGCTGGAGCTTTCAAATTTCAGCGCCGACGCAGGCTTTATCGCGAACGAGCGTCAGAGAGCGTGCGTTTTCCGCGCGTCGGACGAATTGCACGAGGCGCACGCGGCGGCAATGCTCGGCGTTACTCCCGACGCGATAGGCGTAAGTCTCGAACGCGCTCTTGACTCGATATACGAGCTTTCGGGAAAGCAAGCGTCCGATGAGGTTATAAACGAAGTGTTTAAAAGATTTTGCGTCGGAAAGTGACGACGGCTAACTATTTACTGTCAACGGAGATGATAAAATGAATGTACTGGTTATAGGCTGCGGCATGGTCGGCTCGACGCTGGCGGACGCGCTGGACGCAAAGGGGCACGACGTGTCCGTTATCGACAAGAACTCCGAGAAGTTTGACGCGCTGTCAAGCAGCTTCGGCGGGTTTACGACAACGGGCGTGCCTATCGACACGGACGTGCTCAAGCGCGCGGGAATAAGCACCTGCGACGCGCTTTTCGCCGTCACCGCCGAGGACGATATGAACATAATGGTGTCGCAATTGGCGCGGGCGGCGTTCCACGTGCCGAAGATTTTCGTGCGGATAATGGACGTAAACAAGGGCGAGGTTTTTGAAAATCTCGGCGTAAATGTCATCTGCCCGACGAAGCTCACGGTCACGGCGGCGTGCGCGGCTATTGACGAGCCCGACGCGGGCGTTGAAGTCAATTTTGAAAATCACACGGTACACTTTTCAACGATAGATGTTCCCGAGGAGTTTATCTCGAAAACTCCCGCGGACATAAAGTACGAGAACGAGGAAGTGCTGTTCGGCGTAATTCGGCAAAGCGGCGGGCTGTTGATGTACCGCGGGCAAGAGCTGACGTTCGCCGATGGCGACAAGCTGGTGTTCGCCAAAAAGTCATAAGCAGTCATAAAAGGAGTTACACAAATGAAGGCAATAATTGTCGGCGGCGGCAAGGTGGGATTTTATCTTGCCAAGGCGCTGCTGGAGCGCGGGTATTCGATAACGATAATCGAACAGGACAAGGAGCAGAGCCACTTTTGCGCCAATAATCTCGACGCGGAGGTAAGCTGCGGCAACGGCACGACCGTCGAGGCGCTGGAGGCGAGCGGCGCGGAGAAGGCGGACAGCGTAATAGCGGTCATGGGTCAGGACGAGAGCAATCTGGTGTGCTGTCAGATAGCGAAGCACAGGTTCGGCGTGGAAAAGACGATAGCCAAGGTCAACAACCCGAAAAACGCCGAAGCGCTCAAGGAGCTCGGCGTGGATATTGTTATTTCCGCGACGGACAATATCATTCAGCTTCTGGAGCACGAGGTCGACCTTTCGGCAATGAAGAGGCTGCTCCAGCTTGACGGCGAGGAAGCGTCGCTTATGGAGATAACGCTCCCGAAGAACTACGCGCTGGAGGGCAAGGCGCTGATGCAGCTGTCGATACCCGAAGGCTGCAATATCGCGAGCATTTCCCGCGGCGGACGGACGATAATCCCGCGAGGCAACACGATGCTTTTAAGCGAGGACACACTTCTCGTGGTTATGATGAACTCCGCGGAGAAGGAGCTGCGCAAGGCGCTGAAGATTAAAGATTAGTTACTGAAAGCGGCATAAATTTCAAAAAGTGTCATAATTTTGCGAAGCAAAATTATGACCGGTTCCCTCAGCGTAGCGCGAAGCGCGGAGCGAGCATACGGTGAGGGAATTTTGAAATTTAAA
>JAIDPG010000306.1:0-8135 GCA_029062865.1 Oscillospiraceae bacterium | reverse complement strand
AGATAGGAGATTTAATTATGGGATTATTCAACAAAAAGAAAAAGAACACGGAAGAACATCACGAAACAAATAATTTCGATTACAGCAAAGATGTCGGCAGCTTCGCGGGGTTTGTGCTGCTGTCCGAGCCGGAGTGGGACAGAGATCGGTTTGTCCGGGACTTTAAAGAGGATTGGGGCATTGAAATCGTCGAGGACGATCACGTCGACGACCCCGACGACGGAAAGCTTGTTTACGCGAACGTTGAGGGAATGAGAGTTGTCGTGGGGCTTATCGAAGCGCCTGTGCCGGACGGCGAGGCGGAATATTGGGCGCAGGGAAATTATATGTGGAAGGACGGCGTTGAGGTCGTCAAAAAACACAAGGCGCAGCTTATCGTATGCGTGTTGAGCGAAACGGACGATATAATAGCCAAGGGAAAGCTTTTTGTAAAGCTCGCGGCTTCGGCGCTCAATCAGGGCAACGCGCTTGCTTTTTACAACGAGGGCGCGGTGTTCCCGCCGGATATGTACCGCGCGTTCGCCGAGCCGATGAAGAACGGCGAGCTGCCGTATCTCTGCTGGGTATGGTTCGGGCTTTACGGCAACGAAAAGGAAAGCGGCGTTTATACATACGGAATGCGGCGCTTCGGCAAGCAGGAAATGGAGACCTACGTTCCGCGCGAGACCGCCGACCTGAACAGGATCCGCGGCTTTATGCTGGATATTGCAGCCTACGTGCTGAGCGGCAATGTTACGCTAAAGGACGGCGAGACGATAGGGTTCTCCGCCGAGCAGAAGCTGCCGATCAAGCTCAGCAAGGGTATCGCGGTTGACGGAGAAACGTTGAAGATAACTTACGGGGAATAATAACATAACCGGCGGCGCATTTAGGCGTGTTATCTTTTGCATTAACATGAGGGCGGCGCACAAAGGCGCGTTCCGAAAAAAGCAACATAACGGCAACAAGTAAATTTCAAAAAGTGTCATAATTTTGCGTAAGCAAAATTATGACCGGTTCCCTCAGCGCTGCGGAGTGGAGCGAAGCGGAACGGAGCAGCGGTGAGGGAATTTTGAAATTTTTTAAAATAAGTCGACCAAAGTCAACATACCCAGACCGCATAAAACAGCTAAAAGCAGCGCACCCAGACCGCATAAATTTCAAAAAGTGTCATAATTTTGCGCAAGCAAAATTATGACCGGTTCCCTCAGCGCTGCAGAGTGGAGCGAAGCGGAACGGAGCAGCGGTGAGGGAATTTTGAAATTTTTTTAAATACGGAGACAAGTTTATGGACGAGAAGAAAACCAAAAAATCCAATCCCGATACTCCCGCCGCACCCAAGAAAAACGCGCAGGGCGACGTTATTTTCGCGCTGGATATCGGCACGCGCACCGTCGTGGGCGTACTGGCGGAGCGCACGCCGCAGGGGTGTCGGGTTATCGATATGGTGACGGCGGTCCACGAAAGCCGCTCTATGGCGGACGGGCAGATCGAGGATATTCAGTCTGTGTCGCGGGATATCAGGCGAGTTAAGCGCGAGCTCGAGGCGCGGCAGAAAATCTCGCTGAAAAACGCATGCATCGCCGCGGCGGGGCGCGCGCTGAAAACTCTCCGCGCGTCGTGGGAATACAAGCTGCCAAAGGACAAGATAATCACGCCCGAGGCGCTGAAGGCGACCGAGCTCGACGCGGTTCGGAGGACGTGCGAGAGCTTCACGAAGGAGAACGACAACGCGTCGTTTTACTGCGTCGGGCATAGCGTAATCTCGCGCTCGCTCGACGGGTTTAAGGTGCAGAAGCCCGAGGGTCATCGCGGCGAGCGCCTGACAACGGATATCATCGGCGCGTTTCTTCCCGCTTATGTAGTCGAGAGCCTCTGCACCGCGGTCAATAACGCGGGGCTGGAGGTCTCGCGGCTGACGCTGGAGCCTATCGCGGCAATGAGCGCGGTTATCCCGCCGGAGCTTCGACTGATAAACATCGCGCTCTGCGACATCGGCGCGGGCACTTCCGACGTTGCCGTTTCGCGCGACGGAAGCGTAGTGGCTTACGGCATGGCGACGACCGCGGGCGACGAGATCACCGAAACGATAATGAAGGAGCTCCTCGTTGACTTCAACACGGCGGAGCTGCTGAAAACGTCCACCGAGAAAGAAATCTCGTACAAAAACATTCTTCTTATGGACTGCAAGGCGACTCACGAGCAGATCATGAAGCTCATTGCGCCCACCGCGAGGGAGCTCGCCAAGGTCATCGCGAGCGAGATAATCTCCGCGAACGCCAAGCCTCCGCAGGCGGTGTTCCTTGTCGGCGGCGGAAGCAAGCTCGAGGGTCTGGCAGAGCTTGTCGCGGAGGAGTTGAACGTCGACAAGTCGCGGATAGTTTCGGGCAGACGAGAGCTGCTGCGCGGGATAATCGCGCCGGAGGGCATGACTCTCGGCGCGGAGCACACCACGCCGCTCGGCATCGCGATAAGCTCCGGCGAGGGCGTTTCCTACGACTTCACGACTATTACGGTAAACGGCAGAAAGCTCCGCGCGCTTGACACGGCGCGGCTTACGGTTTTCGAGCTTCTTGGCTTCGCGAAGATAAAGCCGGAGGAGATGATGGCGCCCGCGGGCAAGACGATAAATATCACGGTCTCGGGCGAGAAGATAACTCTCCGCGGCGAGCCCGCAACACCCTCGGAGATAACCGTAAACGGCGAGCCGGCTTCTCTTAACACGGTAGTTACAAAGGGCGACGAGGTCGTTATTACTCCCGCGCAAAAGGGCGCGGACGGCACGGCGCGGCTTTCGGATTATTTTGATTTGTCGGCGATCCGATCCTGTACGGTTACATTGCTGGGTAAAAAGCGTCGTGCGGGGCGCTACATACAGATAAACGGGCGTGAGATAGTCGCCGAGCGCCGCATCTGGGACGGCGACACTGTGGAGCTTGTCGAGACGGAAACGCTCGGACAGCTCCTTGAGGTCAACGGCATAACGGAGCCGATTCTCCTGAACGACAAAAAGGTCTCCCCCGAGGTCATCCTCCAAAGCGGCGACATAATCTCCCTTGAAAACGCGCCGAAAGCTATCGAAGAGAAGCCCGGAATTCCTGCCGAAATTCCCGAGAAAAAGCTCGAAGAACCTAAGCCCGCGGCGCCTAAGCCCGAAGCCCCGAAAAGTGCGGGCGTGCGTATCACGATGAACGGCATTGAAGCGGAGTTCCCTGCGCGGGAGGACGGCACGCCGCCGATCTTCCTCGACGTTGCCGCGACGTTTTCCGACAACCCTACCGAGCTCCTCACAAGCGCCGCGACCGTCACGGTAAACGGCAAGATCGCGCGGCTTGACGAGGAGATCCACGACGGCGACGTTATTGTTATTGAGTAAAAAACGTTGTGGTTTCCCCTTGCCGCAGGCAGGGAAACAGAATAAAAATTTCTTTTAATAATTAAGGAAAATATGAAAAGAATTTTAAAGTTAATTTCGGTAGCTCTCGCGGCGGTAATTCTGCTCGGCGGCTGTCAGAGAATAGAGAACGAGTCCACCGCGTCAAGCTCCTCGGAGAGCTCCTCCGCGACCTCGGAGACATCTGCCCCCGTTGAGGAGGGCAGGGACTCCTTTCGCCCGGAGGAATACACGATAACGCGGCGGGTTTTCACGGCGCGGCTTGAGGCGGAAAAAGCCGCGACGAACGGCACCGCGCGAAGCATGTCGGGCGGCTTTCTCGGTGTTGACGAGGACGGCTACGTCGCGCTTGACAGAGGGCAGTTCATCACTCAGGTCTCAACTGTCACAGCGTCGCAGTTTTACCGGATCGTAATCAAGGCGCGCTCGAAAACGGGCGCTTCGATAACGCTACAGATCGGCGACACGGAGGAGGGCTCGTTCTACGTTCCGAAGGACACGGAAACGAACGAGTTCGCGCTGTACGCTATCGATAATCTGTTTATGTCCGTCGGAATGAACGCGCTGAAATTCAATGTGGCAAGCGGCTCGGCGGATATTGACTGCGTTATCATCGAGGACAGCGACAAGGTAAAAAGCACCGCCTACGCGGTAGGCGGCGTTTGCGTAACGCCAAAGTCCTCCGCGAAAACGCTGGAGCTTCTCCAGACTCTCACGCTGAAATACGGCGATAAGGTCTTCGCGGCGCAGAACGTTTCGTGCGGCTCCAACGCGGAGATGGAGGCGATTTTTGTCGAGACAAAGCGTTTCCCCGCCATTCGCACAAGCGAGCTCGCCCTCGCGACAAAGGACGACGCTTACGCCGTTTCGGTTTTGGGCGACGAGCTTTCCCACGCAAAAACCTGGAGCGCCGACGGCGGCATTTTGTCCTATACTTGGCATTGGTACTCTCCGAATGAGGAGAGCGGCACAGGTCCTCACTGCTTCGATTTGGTTTCCGCATTGGACGGCGTTGAAGCGTCGGAGCTCGCTCTTCTCAATAAAGACACGATGCAGCTCCAGATAGACAACGAGTTTCTCCCGCAGGACGCGCCCCTGCTCACCGACGACATTGACCGTCTCGCCGAGACGCTGAAGCAGTTCACCGACGCGGACATTCCGATAATCTTCGAGCCCATTCCGGACGGCGACTCCGGTATGTTCTGGTGGGGCGGCGACGCGGAGAGCTACAAATCGCTCTGGATTCTGATATTCGACAGGCTCACAAGGTATCACGGGTTAAACAATTTAATCTGGGTGTGGAACAACAGTGACTTTGATTACTACCCCGGCGACGCTTATGTTGACATAATCGGGCAGAGCATTTACGCGCTTTCCACGTCCTCCTTCGCGGGGCGCTTCGGGGCGGTCGCCGAGGATGTCAGAACCGGCAGAAAGCCCATTGCGCTGACCGCCTGTGCGACGCTTCCGAGCATAGACAATATGTTCCGCGACAACGCGATGTGGCTTTGGGCAGCCCCCGACAGCGGCGGCTATATGATAGACAACACCGGCAGACTTAGCGAAGCCTACACAAAAAAATCCGCGCTCAGAGTGTTTTATAATAATGATAAGGTTATTACCTTGGACGAACTTTATTAAAACTCCACCGAAAAAACGTATCTTTTTATTATTTTTTAGCAATACAAATCCCCCGCCGAAAGCGGGGGATTTTGCATGAATATTATTTTTTGACTTCTTTGCAAAGTGAATTCAACGAACACTCGGAGCACCTCGGCGCTCTCGCGCCGCAAACCAAACGCCCGTGCCAAACCAGCCTATGGCACAGCATCAGCCCCTCCTCCGCGGGAATAACCTCGCGGAGCTGTTTTTCCACCTGCCCCGCGTCCTTGCCCTTTGAAAGCCCGAGCCGATTTGTTAAGCGAATTACGTGCGTGTCGCAGACTACGGCGGGCTTGCCGTACAGATCCCCGACGATAAGGTTCGCGGTTTTTCTTCCGACGCCCGGCAGCTTCACAAGCTCCTCTATCGTATCGGGAACCTCGCCGCCGTAAATATCACGCAGCATTCCGCACATCTCAACAATATCTTTCGCCTTTGTGTGAAACAGCCCGCACGACTTTATCAGCCCCTCAACGTCCGAAATCTCCGCCTCGGCGAACGCATCAACGCTCTTGAATTTCTTGAACAGCGCGGGCGTTACCAAATTCACGCGCTTGTCCGTGCACCGCGCCGAAAGTCTCACCGCGACAAGAAGCTCGTGCGGCTTTTCGTAATTCAACGCGCACTTCACGTAGGGGTATTCTTTTTTTAACAGCTCGATGACCTCAAGGGCGCGCTGTTTTTTCGTCATTTTGCCTCACCCTTTTCTTGATATTCATGATTTCTCACGGCGCGGATCTTCGTTATCGTTCTGTCCTCGACCTCCACCACGATGAGCTTCACGTCCTCATACTCGACGAGCGGCGGCTTTTCACCAACGTCTTCGGGAATATACCCGAGCTTATCCGTCACAAACCCCGAGATAGTCTGATATTCGTGATCCTCGGGGAGCTCGATGTCAAACAGCTCGAAAACGTCCTCGGGGTCCGCCTCGCCGTCAACGTCGTAAACGTCGCTGCCGATTTTCGTGATAAGCTGCTTTTCGTCGTCATACTCGTCCTGGATATTCCCCATAACCGCCTCGATAATATCCTCAAGCGTAACTATCCCCGCCGTGCCGCCGTACTCGTCAACAACGACCGCCATTCCCGAGCGGAGAGACGTGAGCGTCCGAAAGATATCGGGGCAGGTCTGGCTTTCGGGGATAAAGCTGACGTCGCGGATATAATCGCGGATATCGAAATCGGAAAGATCCTTTTCGCCGACAAGGCAGAGCAGGTCTTTGACGATAACAATGCCGATTATCTTATCGACGCTCTCCTCGTACACGGGAATTCGCGAAAAGCCCAGATCCAGCGCGAGGTAGATCAGATCGTCGAGCGTTATTGAGTCGATATCCACGCCGACGATATTCGTGCGGTGCGTCATAACGTCCTTCGCGGTGAGGTCGTTGAACTCGAAGATGTTGTTGATCATCTCCGCCGACTGCTCCTCGATGCTGTCCTCGTCCTCGTCCTTGGCGAGCGCGTCCACAAGGTCGCGCACCTCCTCTTCGGAAACGTCCGCGTAATTCGCCCCGAGCGCCTTTTTAAGAAGCGCCGAGAGCCCCTTGTTCAGCCAGATAAGCGGCGCGAGAAAAACTCTCGCCGCCTTATGCTCTTTTTCGTTAGTACTTCGACCGACGTCGTCCATATAGTCCTCCGGTATAGTTTTTAGTATTTAGCCGTTAGTTTTCGGAGCTAAATCAAGCCCCATATTTTCTTTATTTTCACCAAATCCGAGCGCTTTGTAAAGCGGTCTGCCGTTTTCGGTCGCGTCGAGTGAAACATAAGTCGCGCCTCGCTCCTTTGCCTCGTCAAGCAGCATATTCATCATCTGCCGCGCGATGCCCTGCCGCCGATAGTCCGCGTTTGTGTAAACGTTCATTATGTGAGCGCGTTTTCCCGTCGGGTGATCGAACGTCGGCATAAGCGTGATATAGCATATAGTAGCGCACCCAACGCAGTGTTCGCCGTCAAAAGCCAGCACCGTGGTTTGATCGCCGTTCGTAAAATACTCCGCCGATAACCGCGTGAACCCGCCCTCAAATTCGCATTCGTCTTTACCGTAGATTATAGCCAGCATTTCGCGGCGCATTTTCAGAGCTGTTTCGAGAAGCTCGTTATCGACTTTTCTATAAGTTATCATAAAAACACAGCCTCGCTATTAGAAGTCAGAGTTTAAGCGGGTCCCCCTGTGAGAGGTTAGAAATCAAACCCCAAACAACCTCTTGCCGTTTTCCCTCGTTATTTTAATAATTTCCTCTGTACTTACGCCCTTTATCTCCGCCATTTTTTCGGCGGTGAATTTCAGCATTGAGCTGTCGCAGCGTTCGCCCCTATGCGGCACGGGCGCCATATAAGGGCAGTCCGTTTCGAGAAGCAGTCTATCGAGCGGCACGGCTTCACACGCCGCCCAAGCTTTTTTGGAATTCTTGAACGTGAGCACGCCCGTAAACCCAATATACATTCCAAGCCTCACGACCTCCAGCGCGCTTTCGGCGCTCCCCGAAAAGCAATGCATTACGCCGCGCGGCTTATATTCCTTGAGGATCTCCAGCGTCTCGCCCATTGCGTCCCTTGAATGAATTACCACGGGCAGGTCAAGCTCCCGCGCGATTTCAAGCTGCTTTATGAAAACCTCGCGCTGAAGCTCTTTAGGCGCGCCGTCCTCGTAAAGATAATCAAGCCCAATCTCCCCCAAAGCCACGACCTTATCCCGCTTCAAAAGCGCTCGCAGCTCGCTCTCCCAGTTCTCGGGGAGCTCCAAAACGTGCTCCGGGTGAATTCCCGCAGCGGCGTAGATAAAGTCAAACCTTTCGGCGAGTTTAATCTCCTCAGCGGAGCTCTCAAGCTCCACCCCGATAGCGAGCACGCGCTCAATATTTTTGCTTGGCAAATCGGCGAGAAGCGTCTCCAACTCCTCGCCGAAATCCGATCTCATATAATGCGCGTGAGTGTCAAAAATCCCCATCAAGCCGCTCCCTTAAAGTAGCTTTCCAAAACAAGCTGTTTTGTCTCGTAGCTCTCTAATGGCAAACGCCCTCTGCCGCCGAAAAGCTGCTCGGTATCATTGAACGCGGACAGGAACGAGCGTTCGAGAAGCGGTGTTTTCTCGCCGT
>JAIDPG010000305.1 GCA_029062865.1 Oscillospiraceae bacterium | reverse complement strand
CTCCACCCCTCTTCGCCCGCTTTTTCACGTGGCTTTGAGCGGCAAGGGTGTTTGGGCACGGGGTAGCGGTGGTGAAACTGGCTATTGAGGTTGATTGTTTTTTGAAGCGCTGTTCCCGCGGCAACGCGCTCACGTTCGCGCGCTGTCTTGTCAAGGAAGTGTATTTTCAGCGTTCTCCGTTGGTGGCGCGGTCAACGCGACTGTTTGCGGGAGCAGCACATATCGGCGGCGCAATTAAGGGACGTTGCGACTAAACGCAACGCTCCCCGCGAAGTGTCAAAGGCGCGTGGAGACAACAGCAACATACCCAGCGAAGTGTAAAATTTCAAAAAGTGTCGAGATTTTCGAAGAAAATCTCGACCGGTCGCGTCAGCGTAGCGCAGCGGAGCGCGAAGCGCGGAGCGAGCATACGGTGACGCGATTTTGAAATTTTAAATTAAAATAAGGAGGCAGTTATGGTTGTTATTGAGTTAGAAAACGGCGGTGAGATAAAGCTTGAGCTTTATCCCGAAAAAGCGCCTGTCACAGTCGCGAATTTTCTGAAGCTTGTGGGAAAGGGCTTCTATAACGGATTGATCTTCCACCGCGTGATCAAGGGGTTTATGATACAGGGCGGCGACCCGGACGGGAACGGCACGGGCGGCTCGGGAGAGCATATCAAGGGCGAGTTTTCGCTGAACGGCGTGCCGAATGATCTGAAGCACGAGCGCGGCGTTATCTCGATGGCGAGAAGCCGCCAACCCGACAGCGCGTCGAGCCAGTTTTTTATTGTGCACGAGGACGCGCCGCATCTTGACGGATCGTACGCGGCGTTCGGCAGAGTGGTCGAGGGAATGGACGCGGTGGACGCGATCGCCGAGGTCGAGACGGATTATAACGACCGCCCGCTCCAAGAGGTTCGTATGAAGCGTGTTTATATCGTCGAGGAATAATTTGGAAAACCGCCGCTTTTTGCGGCGTTTTTTCTTTCGAAGGAAAACTTTTTGTTGAAATTCAACAAAAAACGCAAAGTAAATTTGTCGCTTAACCTCATATTTTTGCGCTAAAAGTAACGATTTGTACAATGTTGCTATTGACAAATAATGAAAATTATTGTATTATAATAGAATAGGGGAAGAATACTCTATATAAAAAGCCCGTATTCATTTCTATAATTTTTTGCTTTTGGCAGGAGAATATGGGAAATTATAGGCGCGTTTTACGTAATAGGGGAAAATACTCTATATTAAATCTCTTAAAAAGAGGCAAGATGAGGTCTATCTATGCGTTTTGGCAGCGTTGAGTTCTTTAAAGTGCTGATTAAAACAGTGCTTGCTATATTCTTTTTCGTTCCGCTGATACTTGCTGTAGTGTTCGGCGTGCTTTTTGTACAGAAAAACGCCAAGGTGACCCAACTCCAAGAGGAAAATTCCGCTATCCAGCAGGAGAGCGACAAGAACGCCGTTATTGCCGACGTGCTTGTGGGGCAGAGAATAGCAAGCGCCGCGGATATCCGTGAGATAATCGACAGAAGCGGCACGTCTTATGACGACTTGATCTCCCTCGCGCTGTCGCAAAAGGACATTGACGCAAACGGGCTTTACGGCATTCTGTCGAAGTCGGGCTTAAGCGATAAGGATATAATCGATATGGCGGCGGCAAAGCAGACCGTCGGCGCTTCGGAATTTTACGATATTATGAGTAAGAACGGCATCACGCCAACGGAGCTCGCGGCGGCGGTGCTTCAAAACGGCGTGAGCCCCGAGGAGCTTTACGAGATGCTGTCCGAGGCGGGAATGTCCGACGCGGATATCATCGACTACATCAACAACCGCGGCGCATACACTCCGGGGAATAACACTTCCGGCGGGAACACGGACACATCAGACCCGCTTTACGACCCTAATCAGTACGCTGATCTTTACCCCGATATGTACGTCACCGCGCCCGCGAGCTACAATTACGAGGAGGGCACGATCTACTTCACGTTCGACGACGGCCCCTCGATATACACCAACTCGATACTGGAATATATGAGGAAATACAATGCGAAGGGCACGTGGTTTGTCGTTCCGAGCAGGACGGATTCGTGCTACGCCTCGCTTAGAGCGATTGCGAACGACGGGCACACTATCGGCGTTCACAGCGCGACGCACGAGTATGAGACGATCTACGCGTCCGTAGAGGCGTTTTTGAAGGATTTCCACGAGGCGTGGGAGATAGTCCGCGACGCGACGGGGCAAACGCCCGAGATATTCCGTTTCCCCGGGGGAAGTAAGAACGACTTCAACGAGGAAACGCGCGACGCGATAATCAAGGAAATGACGCGCCGCGGCTTCAGGTTCTACGACTGGAACGTCGAAAGCGGCGACGTAAACGGAGCGTCGTGGGATCAGATGTACAATTCCATTCCGCGCGACTGCCACGCGCTAAAGCGCCCCGTTATTCTGATGCATGACAGCGCCGGCACACCGAATGCGGTTTACGTGCTTGAGGACGTGCTCAGAGTTCTCGCGGGCGAGGACTATAAGTTCGACGCGATTCACAACGACACGGAACCGGTTCAGTTTATAGGACCGTTTTCATAGAAACTTGACATAATTTTAATACAGAAGATTAAAGCATGAAAGGATCGGATCATGGGAATTAAAGACAATTTTTCGCAGGCGGTAAAGGAGCTTTGGAAGAAAGACGGCAAGGACGGCGACAACAAGGGCGAGGCGCAGAGCAATCAGGGCGGTCAGTCCTCCGCATCGGAGCTCGACCGATACCTCCGCGAGCAGAATTACACAAAGGACAGCGCGGTGCTTAACGCCGACGATTATAACGATGGCGGCGTTCCGCTTGAAACGCCGTATTATCCCAACATGGACGCCCCCGCGCAGGCGGAGCAGTCGGAGCCGACTAGACCCGCGCCGCCGCCTGAGCAGAGCGCGGAGGCTAATTCCCGCGCGCCGCAGGGTCAGCCGATGAGCGGCTCCCGCGGCGAGGAAAACAATCAGGGTTACAATCAGAACGTCCGCAGAGCGCAGGGGCAGGACGTTCAGAACAGCTATGATAATAATCAAGGCGGATATAACCAGGGCGGTTACAATAATCAAGGCTACAATAATCAAGGCTATAACAATCAGGGCGGCTATGGAAGCTACGGCGGGCAGAACTACGGCGGAGGCTACAACGGCGGGAATTACGGCGGCTACGGCGGAAATCCCCCCGCGGGCGCGCCTATGCCCGAGCGCAACGAGACCGATGAGATCACCGTTATCTCCAAGAACACGATGATAGACGGCAACGTCCGCTCGCTTGCGAATATGCAGATAGACGGCAACATAAAGGGCAACGTCGAGACCACAAAGAACATAGATATGAGCGGCAAGATAATCGGCGACGTAACCTGCAACAACGCGGGCATGATAGCGGCGGCGATGCAGGGCAACGTATCTCTTAAAGGCCGTATGAGAATGGATCGCGACACGATACTTATCGGCGATTTGTCGTCTCAATACGCGGACATAAACGGAAGAATACGCGGAAAGCTGGATATAGTCGGCAAGGCGGAGCTCAAGCGCGACGCGGTCGTTTTCGGCGACATCAACGCTTCGACTATCGCCGTAACGGACGGCGCGATTATTCAGGGCTACGTTAACACGACGTTCCTTTCCAAGGACGATGACCGCAACATCTTCCCCGACGCTATCTCTATCGACAGCAAGGAAGTTAAAAGCTAAGTCATAAGCGGAGAGACTCTCCCATATAAAAAATACAGCGGGGAAATCAGAGGCGAGTTTAATGAAGAAAAACGAAAACCCCTTTTCGATATACGCGAACGTCAGCCAGCTGGCGTTTGTGATAATCGCGCCGCTGCTGCTGTTTTTGTGGGGCGGAAGCTGGGTCGTGAAAAAATATTCGCTGCCCGATTGGGTAATGGGGCTTTGCGTCGCGCTTGGGATCTTGTTTATGCTGTGCGGCGCGGGGAGCTACATCGCGAGGCTCATTAAATTCTACGAAAAGCCGCAAAGCAAGCCGCCGAAAGCGTTCACAAGCTCTCGCAGCGACAACGATTATTACGACGAGAACGGAAACTAGAGTATGATTATGTCAAAGAAGAGTCGTGTAATATATTCGGAGATCCGCTCGCTTGCTCCGTATTTTCTCGTAATGAGCGGAATTTATCTCGGCATAATGACAGTCTTGTGCCTTGCGTTCGGGGGAGATTACTCGCTTCCCGTGGGCGCGGTTTACGGCATTATTTTAAGCGCGCTGAATTTCCTGCTTTTGGGGATATCCGCGCAGAACGCGCTCGGCAAAACGTCGCCGAAGTCCGCGCAGACGTATATGAACATTACGTATTGTCTGCGTTATCTGGGGCTTTTCGGGCTGCTGACGGTTGCAGCGCTTTTACCGTTTATAAATCTTATCGCGGCGGCGATACCTTTGTTTTTTGTAAGGATCGCAATCACGATAAGAGAAATAAAAAACGAACGCGCCGAGCGTTCTGACAAAAAGGAGGAATGATAATATGCCGACTGCATTATTGTTCGCCTCGGAGGTTGGAGAAGCTGCCGCGGAGCAAGCCGCCGAAAAGGGCATTTCCGTAAACGGACCTCTCGTAGTCGCGAGCTTTGATCTATTTGGCATTACATTCAACTTGACCGAAAGCATTATCGTGCAATGGTTTGTAATGTTGATTTTACTTATCGTTGTGCTGATAATCTCGCGCAATCTGAAGGTTGTTCCCGAAACGAAACGGCAGGCTGCCGCGGAGATGATTGTAGACTTCTTCCGCAGCACCGTAGACGGGACCATGGGCGAAAAATATCCGAGACACGTTCCGTATTTCGCCGCGCTGTTCTCGTTTATTATGCTTAACAACCTTATGGGCTTGTTCGGACTTCGCAATCCCACCGCGGACGTTTCCGTCACGGGCGCGTTTGCCATTATTACGTTCTGTATGGTGCAGTACAATAAGGCAAAAACAGGAAAGTTCAAGGGCTTTATGAAGAGCTTTGTAGAGCCTATGCCGTTTATGCTTCCGTTTAACATAATCGGCGAATTCGCAAACCCACTTGCATTGACGCTCCGTCTGTTCGGTAATATGGTAGCGGGTATGGTAATCGGCTCGCTCGTTTACTTCGCGCTCGGTCATTTCGCGATAGGCGTGCCGGCGGTTCTGTCACTTTATTTCGATGTCTTCTCCGCGGTTATGCAGGCGTACATATTTATGATGCTGAGTATGTCGTATATTTCGTCTGCGGAATGTGGAGACGACTAAGAGCAAACCCCAGTCTGAATCCCCGGTCAAACCAAAACACCGCGGGATAAAAAATCCGCTTTAAGCGGAAAAAATACATATTTTACGGAGGACAATAAATATGGAATGGACACCTGAAACGATTAAGATCCTGGCGAACGGCATCGTTCTCGGAGCATCGGCGCTCGGCGCAGGCACCGCGATGATCGCGGGTCTTGGCCCGGGTATCGGCGAGGGCTTCTGCGGCGGTAAGGCGGTTGAGGCTATCGGCAGACAGCCGGAGGCTTCCGGCGCAATAACCAGAACGATGATCATCGGTGACGCGCTCGCGGAGACGACCGGTCTTTACGCGCTCGTAATCGCGCTGCTTCTCCTTTATGCTAACCCGCTTCTCGGCAAGCTTTGATAAAAGGGTCAGACTATATCGGAGGAGGAGAGCATAAATGCTGAATTTTGTAAGTGAAGCGGCGCAGCCGACGCTTTCATTAGTGTCGATCGACACGGGCACAATTATTTTCACGCTGATAAATGCGCTCATTATCTTCCTCATTTTCAAGTTCTTCCTTTTTAAGCCTGTCGGAAAGGTTCTTGACAAGCGCAAGGAAATGGCCGCGGCGGCTATAAAGGACGCCGAGGAGGCTAAGGCTAAGGCAGAGGCAGCCGAAAAGGAATACAACGACCGTCTTGCGAACGCGAAGGAACAGGCGGCGGAGATCGTAAAGCAGGCGACTGCCAGAGCGCAGAAGCGCGAGGAAGAGATAATAAATGAAGCCAACCAAAAGGCGGCGGATATCCGCGCGAAGGCGGAGGAGAATATCGAGCGCGACAAGCAGCGCGCCCTCAACGAGGTTAAGGATCAGATATCCGAGCTTGTTGTTATGGCGGCGGGCAAGGTCGTTGAAAAGGAAATTTCGGCTTCGGACAACGAGGAGATCATCTCCAAGTTCTTGAGCGAAGTGGGCACGGTATAATTTGCCGGGCGGAAAGGAATTTTTATGAACGACAACGCTTGTAAGGTATACGGCGACGCGTTCTTCAGTCTATGCTGCGAGGAAAACGAAAGCGGGCTTAAGGATCACCTCGATGAGATGACGGAGCTCAGCAAGGTATTTTCGGAAAACCCCGAGTTTATCAAACTTATGGGCGCTCCGACGGTGCCGCTTGAGGAAAAGCTCGCGATAGTTTCTGAGATAGTGAAATCGGGAAAGGTAAGCGAGCTTATGGGAAATCTCCTGTGCGTGCTTACCGAAAAGGGCAGGATGAGCTGCTTTGCGGGAATTGTAAAACGTTTCCGCGAGCTATACAACGACAAGCTCAAGTTGGCGGAGATCACCGTCACAACGTCCGCGCCGCTTTCCGATGAAATGAAGAGCAAGATCGCGGAAAAGATGTCGAAGGTCATAGGAAAGACCGTTACGATTGTCGAGCGCGTAGACGCGAAGATTATCGGCGGCGTGATCATCGACTACGGCAGCCGCCGCTACGACGGCAGTGTAAAGGCAAAGCTGAACGAGTTGTCAAAGGAGCTCGGCTCGGTTATTGCCTAAAACAGAGGGTCAAGGTTTGGGGTTTTAATTCTTATCTCTTACCTCTTACCTCTTGAAATTCACACAGAAAGGGATGTATGTAATGGATTTACGCCCCGATGAAATAACGGGTCTGATAAAGAACCGCATTAAGAACTACAAC
>JAIDPG010000304.1 GCA_029062865.1 Oscillospiraceae bacterium | reverse complement strand
GCGCTGATGATCGTTCCCGATTTTTTTTTTAATGATTAGGCGTACACCGAGATCTACATAAAATCCGACAAGCTGAAATCCCTGCAAAGCTACTCCGACGAGTACGAGGATCTGCGCGAGGAGATCTCGCAGCGCCTTGAAGAGCTCGGCGAGGAGCGCAGCGTAATCCGTTATGAGGAAGTCCTCGGCGAGGCGCAGGAGAAGATCGCCGACGGCGAAAAGGAGCTCGAAAAGGCGAAGATCGAGGGGCAGAAGGACCTCGACGACGCGAAAAAGCAGCTCGAGGAAGCAAAGCAGCAAATTGAGGACGGCGAAAAGGAGCTTGCCGACGCGAAGAAGGAGATCGAAGACGGCAACCCGAAGCTGAAGGACGCGGAGAAAAAGCTCGCCGACGCGCGCAAGGAGCTTGACGACGCGAAGAAAGAATTAGAGGACGCGAAAAAGGAGCTTGACGAAGGCAAAGAGAAGCTCGACAAAGCAAAAAAGGAAATAGAAGACGGCGAGGACGAGCTTGCCAAGGGCAAAAGAGAGCTTGACGCTGCGCTGAAGCAGATAGAGGACGGCGAGAAACAGCTTGCGGAGCAGAAGAAGCAATACGAGCAAGGGCTGGCGGCATTTGGTGGCAGCATCGAAGCCGTAAACGAACAACTGCCTATGCTTGAAGCCGCCGAAAATGGAGCGTTCGCAGCGCTCGGTGTCAAAGCGGCAGCTCTTGAAACAGTAAAGAATACTCCCGGTGCAACGGAAGAGCAGATCCAGGCGGCGCAAGCTGCTTTTGACCAAGCGCAGCAGGATTATATTATGGCGAAAACCGCGCACGAAACAGCAAAAGCTTTGATAGCGGCAGAGCCTCAGATTTCCGCCGCCGAAAAAACCCTCACCTCCGCCCGAGCTGAATACAACGCCGGTTTTAAAAAATACGAGGACGGCTTCTGGGAGCTCTACAACGGCAGACGAAGCTATGACGCGGGAATGGAGGAATACCTGGAAGGGCTTCAGAAGTACACCGACGGCTATGAAAAATATGCCGAGGGCGAGGTTGAGTATTACGACGGCTACACGGAGTTTTCCGTTAATAAGGAAAAGCTCGATCTGGGCTGGGATCAATACGAGGAGGGCAGAAAAGCTCTCGACGAGGCTAAGGAGAAATACGAGCAAGGTCTTATCGACTATGAGGACGGCTTGGAGGAATACAACACCAAGCTCGCCGACGCGGAAAAGGAGCTCGCCGACGCGCGCGAGAAAATAGAGGACGCGGGCAACGCGCAGTGGTACGTTTTCACGCGCGACGACAACCAAGGGTATTCCGAATATAATGACAACGCCGAGAGAATTGACCGCATTGCGGCAATTTTCCCGATGTTCTTCCTGCTGGTTGCGGGGCTTGTCTGCCTCACCACGATGTCAAGAATGGTTGAGGAGCAGCGCACGCAGATAGGCACGCTAAAGGCGCTCGGCTATTCGCGCGGGGATATTATGCGGCACTATATGACATACGCCGTGACCGCGGCTCTTGTCGGCGGCGTCATCGGCGCGATAGGCGGGTGCTATCTGTTCCCGTCCGTTATCGTCTACGCGTATTCGATGCTGTACAAAATTACGGATATTCACTATATGTTCACGGCAAGCAATCTTATCCTGTCGATAGGCTCGATGACGCTCGCGATAGCGCTTACGGTTTACTTCTCGTGTGACAAGGCACTGAAGGAAACGCCCGCCTCGCTTATGCGCCCGAAAGCGCCCAAAGCGGGCAAGCGTATCTTCCTCGAAAAGATATCGTTTATCTGGGGCAAGATGAACTTCTTCGCGAAGGTCAGCGCGAGAAACCTCATTCGCTACAAAAAAAGAATGTTGATGACGATCGTCGGCATAGCGGGCTGCACGGCGCTGTCGCTGACGGGCTTCGGACTCAAGAACTCGATAATGGACGTTGCGGATCTGCAGTACACGGACATCTATCAATACAGCGGCTATCTCGCGTACAAGGACGATATTAAACTATCCGAGCTGAACTCGATCTACAAGACCCTGACGGACTATGAGCCCGAGACGGAATACACGCGGGCGCTTATCAAGCAATACGATTTGGAGCACTCCGGGAACAGTATGCAGGGTTACATCACCGCCGTTGAAGATCCCGAGCTTTTCGAGACGTTTGTGGATATGCGCGAGCGCAGGTCGGGCGAGGAGATAAAATTCAGCGAGCAGGACGGCGCGGTCATTACGGAAAAGCTCGCGAAGATGCTCGGCGCGAAAATCGGCGACGAGATAACCGTCAAGGTAAGCGAGGGTGTGAACCGCAGGCTGAAGATCACCGCGATAACCGAGCATTACGCGGGGCATTATATCTATGTCTCGGAAAGCGATTACAAAGCCGTTTTCGGGAGTCTGCCGAAGTACAATATGATCTACTTCCAAAACGGGATCTCCATGGACGACGACGAGCAGGAAAAGTTCACCGAGCACGTTCTCGAAAACAAAAACGTCGCGGCGGTTATGATGAACGCCGCCTCGCTCAACAGCATTCACGACACGATGAAGATAATGGATCTTGTTGTTCTTGTGCTTATTGTTTCGGCGGCGGCGCTGGCATTTGTCGTGTTGTATAATCTCACGAACGTAAACATCACCGAGCGTATCCGCGAGATTGCGACGCTTAAGGTTCTCGGATTCTACGACGTTGAGGTTTCAAGCTACGTTTTCCGAGAGAGCATTGTTCTGTCGCTGCTCGGGGCGCTTGTCGGCTTGGGGCTCGGCGTGGCGCTTTGTATGTTTGTAATCAATACCGCCGAGATCGACGAGATAATGTTCGGCAGAAAGATCCACGCGATAAGCTACCTGTGGGCGTTTTTAGTGACCGCCGCGTTCTCGCTTATCGTCAACCTGATTATGACGAGGGTGCTGAAAAAAATCAGCATGGTAGAATCGCTGAAATCCGTAGAATGATTTTTGTCAATTATCAATTGCCCAAAGGGCAGTGGGGGGTAAAAAATGCTTCAGAACATCGCGACCTACAGGCTTAATATCGACGAGGAGCTCACGATCAAAAAGAACTCCCTGCGCGGAAATAATCCCGACGGCAAGCGCCTCGCAATCGTAACAGGAATTCACGGCGACGAGCTGGAGGGGCAGTATATCTGCTATCGGCTTGTAAATCACATCACGGCGAATATGGGAAATCTCCGCGGAACTGTCGACATTTACCCCGCTGTGAATCCGCTCGGAATGGAATCCGCTTCGCGCGCCGTGCCGATGACTGGCACGGATATGAACAAGGTGTTCCCCGGCTCGGACGACGGCGCGTTCGCGGAGAGTATAGCCAAGGCGCTCGTCGACGATATATGCGGCGCGGACGTTTGCGTTGACATTCACGCAAGCAATATCTTTATCCGCGAGATTCCTCAAGTCCGAATTCGCTCCGAAAAAAGCGGCGAGCTTGTCAACTACGCTAAAATGCTCAACACCGATATGATATGGGTTCACGAAAGCAACGCCGTCGGCGACGGCTCGCTTGCCGAGGCGCTGATAGCCGCAAATATCCCGACGTTGGTCGTGGAAATGGGCGTGGGTCAGCGCATTGATATAGAGTACTGCGAGCAGCTTCTCCACGGCATTTTCAACCTGATGAACAAGCTCGGTATCTGGGCGGTCGAGGAGCGCGGCATTTCTCACCCGATGATATCCACCGACGGTGCGGTGCACGTTATCCACGCCGACAGCAGCGGCATTTTTATCCCGTGCGTCGAGCACAACAACTGGATTGCGAGAGGCTCCGTCCTCGGCGAGATAGTAACGCCGATAACCGGCACGGTTGAGCAGGAGATAACCGCCCCCGTCGACGGAGTTATCTTTTCGCTCCGCGAGTACCCGATAGTCTACGAGGGCAGCGTGATAGCGAGAATGTTAAGCCTGGAGAAGTAGATGATATATTTCGGTTTTCCCCGCCTTCGGCGGGGAAAACCCGAATAGCGCCGCGGCTTTTCCGCCGCATTGCTTTGGCGTTTTTTCTCACCACCGAAGGCGGGGAGAAAAACACCAAAAGCTTCTTTATCCTCACCGCAATTATATTACCGTTTATTATCTTCCCCAGCCTTCGGCGGGGAAGATAATAAAAAATTTTGTAACCTCACGATACTTTTTTGCGTTTATATTTATGAGGGGAAAAATTCTCCTTTCATAAACTTGACTTGAACGCGAAAAGGTGGTAAAATAAAGGAAACCATCGCAAAACCGTATTCCCGCCGAAAGGATTTTTTATGAAAGACAGAATTTTTGAATCAAAGGAAAACTACCTTGAAACTATCTTAGTTCTCTATAACAGAAACGGAGAGGTGCGCTCGGTGGACATCGCCGCGGAGATGAATTTCTCGAAGCCCTCCGTCAGCATCGCGATGAAAAACCTCCGCGAGGAGGGCTGCGTAAGCGTTGACAAAAACGGCTATATCACGCTCACCGAGGCGGGCAAGGAAATCGCCGAGCGCGTGTACGAGCGGCATTTGCTGTTCACCGAGTGGCTCACGTCGCTGGGCGTTCCTGAGGAGATAGCCGCCGAGGACGCGTGCCGCATCGAGCACGACCTAAGCCCCGAGAGCTTCGCCGCGATAAAAGCGTTTGTTAAAAAGCACGAGAACAAGTAAGCCCCTCTTCTTCAGAATTAAGGAGGGAACTGTTATGAAAAAGATTTTAGCTTCGATTTTGGCGGCAATTTCCGTGTTGAGCCTTACGGCGTGCGGTGAGAACCCGGTAACACCTAACCCCGCAAGCCCCTCGGCACCGCAGACGTCCGACCCAAACAGCGTGGTTACATTTGAGAAAAAGAACTTCGCGCCTATCGAGATAACTGGCGACAATGTGCTGAATTCCGTGCGCGTTTTCGACACGATGTACGAGGACAACAAGCAGGCGATGTTCAGCCCGCTGTCGCTGAATATGTGCCTCGGAATGGTGGAGACCGGAGCGGCGGGAGACACGAAAAAGGCGCTCGACGCGTACCTCGGCAACACCGACTACGCGAAGTTCGCCGAGGAATATCTCGAGCACGCGAAGAGCTTCACTCATGAGGAAAACAACGAATATTCCAAATACAAAAACGTTTTCGAGATCGCAAACTCATTCTGGGCAAGCGATTCGAGACCGTTCAACGAGGATTACAAAAAACGCGTCGCGGAGAGCTTCGCGGCGGAGCTTGAGACCCTTGACTTCACAAAAAGCGAAAAGGCAGCCGATAAGATCAACGGCTGGGTGAACAAGAAAACTCATGAGATGATCCCCGCGATCGTAGGACCGTCGCAGCTTGGCAAGGACACCGCGGCTGTGCTCGTGAACACGATCTACTTCGAGAGCGCTTGGAGCGACAAATGGTACGTTCCTAAGGAAAAGGAAAAGTTCACGAACGCCGACGGCTCGACGGTCGACATCGAGCTTATGAGAAACGGCGGAAACAGCTACTTTGAAAACGACAACGCGACGGCGTTCTCCTGCCGCTATAAAAACGGTATGAAGTTTATCGGAATTCTCCCGAAAAACGAGGGGGATTTCACGCTTGAAAGCTTAGACATCAATTCGCTTCTTGAAAGCGAAAGCTGGGATTATGACGTTTCCGCGCGTATGCCGAAGCTGAATTTTGAGAGCAGCTTCCCGCTGACGGAGGCGCTGAAAGCCGCGGGGCTAGAGGTCGCGTTCAGCCCGAGCGCGGACTTCTCGCCGATGCGCACCGACGGCGAACCTATGTGGATCGACGAGGTGATCCAGAAAACCAAGCTGGAGCTTGACGACGAGGGCACAAAAGCCGCAGCCGCGACCGCGATCATTATGAAGGACGAAGCCGCGATGATCGACCCGCGTGAGACTAAAGAGGTTTTCCTGAACCGCCCGTTCGCGTTCCTCATCTACGACGACGAAGCGGAGCAGATCGTGTTTATGGGAAAAGTCACTGCACTTGATTAACAGGGGGAAACAATATGAAAAAAATATTAGCATCTATCTTAGCGGCAATATCCGTTCTGAGCCTCGCGGGGTGCGGTGAAAATCCCGTGTCGCCGAAAACCTCCGACACAGCTTCAAACCCCGTGGACACTTCAGATCCCGCCGCGATAACTCACGAAAGGAAAAACTTCGCGCCTATCGAGATAACGGGCGACAACGTGCTCAATTCCGTGCGCGTTTTCGATACGATGTACGAGGACAACAAGCAGGCGATGTTCAGCCCGCTGTCGCTTAATATGTGCCTCGGAATGGTCGAAGCGGGAGCGGACGGCGACACGAAAAAGGCTCTCGACGCGTACCTCGGCAGCACCGACTACGCGGCGTTCGCGGAGGATTACCTCGCGCACTCGAAGGATTTCAACGTCAAGGTAAACAACGACTACGCGAAGTATCAAAACGTTTTCGAGATTGCGAATTCCTTCTGGGCGAATAAAAATCTGAAGTTCAATTCGGACTATCAGAAGCGCGTTTCAACGAGCTTCGCCGCGGAGATCGAAAACCTCGATTTCTCAAAAAGCGACAAAGCCGCGGACAAGATCAACGGCTGGGTGAACAAGAAAACCCACGAGATGATCCCGTCGATCGTTCTGCCCTCAATGCTCAGCGAGGATACCGCCGCGGTGCTTGTAAACACCGTTTATTTCGAGAGCGCGTGGGACGACGAGTGGTACGTTCCCGAGGAAAAGAAGAAGTTCACAAACCTTGACGGCTCAACGACGGAGCTGGAGCTTATGTTCAAAGGCGGCAACAGCTACTTTGAAAACGACAACGCGACGGCGTTCTCCTGCCGCTATAAAAACGGAATGCAGTTTATCGGAATTCTCCCGAAAAAAGACGGCGACTTCACGCTTGAAAGCCTCGACTTGAACTCGCTTCTGGAGAGCGAGAGCTTCAAGTATGACGTTCGGGCGCGTATGCCGAAGCTCAATTTCGAGAGCAGCTTCCCGCTCACCGAGGCGCTGAAAGCCGCGGGGCTTGAAGTCGCGTTCGACCCAGACACCGCGGACTTCACGCCGATGCAGGGCAGCGACGACGAGCTTTTCTACATCTCCGACGTGCTCCAGAAAACCAAGCTGGAGCTTGACGACGAGGGCACAAGAGCTGCCGCAGCCACCGCGGCAATAATAACCAACGCCGCCGAAGCGTTCGATCCCACCCCGCCCGAGATAAAAGAGGTGTTCCTCGATCGTCCGTTCGCGTTCCTTATCTACGACGACGCGGCGGAGCAGATCGTATTTATGGGAAAAGTTACGGCAATGTAAATCAGAGGTAAGAACACCCCCGCCTTAGGAGGCTAGCCTTACAGAAGATTTAAGGGTCGAGCGAAAACGCTTGACCCTTTGTTTTCTATAAGACGAAATAAAAAAGGCGGGGGTTGTTTTTTTATAAATCCTGCAGATCCGCTTCGGGAATGTCGTTTTCAAGATTATCCCGCGCGAGGTCGGTGTCGATAACGGGGTAAATTTTCGCGGGGATAGACCTTTCAAGTGCGAACGGAACGCGGTCGTTGTTGTTAAACATAAAATCACCTCGCGATTATTTTCCCGCGCGGAATTTGCGATATTCAAGTAAACATTTGACAACAAAAACCCCCGCCTTATTTTATTTCGTCTTATAGAAAACAAAGGGTCAAGCGTTTTCGCTCGACCCTTAAATCTTCTGTAAGGCTTGCCTCCTAAAGGCGGGGGTTAAAACGCCGCGACGCGGCACTGTAACCGTCAACTAAAATTCAAGCGCTTCTCCTGCTCCGAGATATTGAATTCTGTCTCCCAAAATCTCGTCCATTAAATCGAAGCCCTTGAAACCTGTGCAATGGCACGCGTAGATTTTTTCCGCGCCGGAGGATTTCAGCGCCCTTGCCGAAGCCGTTACGAACTCCGCGGGGCAGTTCAGCGATTTCGGGTTCGCGCCCGTGAAGTGGAAGCCGCCGATGACCGCGAGTATCGGGATCCCGTGCCAGCGCTCCTGAACGGTCTCGAGCATATTCGCCGCGCCGCAGTGGAAACACCCGCCGACTAAAATCAAGCCGTCCGCCTTGCGTTTTTTCGGGAAGATAACCGCAAAGCTCTCATCGGAGAAATCAAACGGTATCTGACGCTTTTCGTCCTCGGCGTGGGTGAAGTACGTGCGGTCGGGGTTGATGTATTTTTCCTCAAAATCCTCGCAGGAGGCGAGGTAAAAGCCCTCGCAGACCTCGGAGAAGCTGTTGAACAAAATCAGATTGTCGGCGTACTTTTTGAAGAACGCCTTGCCCTGCCCGACCGGCGCTTTAAACAGTCCGTTTTTCTTGAAAACCTCGGACTTCGCGCCTGCTCTCAAATAAATATGGATCTTGGGATTAAGCTTCATGATCGCGTCAATGCCGCCCGTATGCGGGAGGGAGTTGTGCGTTAAAAACACCGCGCTTAGCTCGTCAACGGGCAGGCGCATACGCCGCGCGTTGTCGATCGCTTTTCCGGTAAGCCCCGCGTCGATAATGTAATTCCTGCCGCCGAACTCCACAAAAAGCGACATTCCGTCCTCGGACAACAGGTTGTCGTCAATCGCCGTATTTTCGATAAGGCAAACGATTTTCATTGCTTTTCCCCTTTTTTATTCGCCGTGAAGCGGCGTTCTTAACTTCTCACCTGATATAGAACGAGCGTTCGTCCTCGTCAACAGAAAGCTCCTTGATCTCCATATCGTCAACGCGGATATAGCGCGCGTTGTTCAGCTTCGCGAGGAACATATCAATGTCCGCGCCCGAGCCTTGAACCTCGCACAAAACCGTGCCGTCGTACTCGTTTTTCACCCAGCCCGTAAGCCCTAAGCTCTGCGCGATGTGATAAGCCGTGTATCGAAAGCCCACGCCTTGCACTCTCCCGTGAAAGCAGATACTTAAGCGCTTTTGAGAGCTCATTTCAGCAAGCCCTTAAGGCGCTCCATAGCTTCCTTTGTCGCCTCGTGAGTGCCGAATGCCGTAAGTCTGAACCAGCCGTCGCCGTTCTTTCCGAAGCCCGCGCCGGGAGTTCCGACAACCTGAATTTCCGTGAGAAGCTTGTCAAAGAAATCCCAAGAGCCCATTCCGTTCGGGCATTTCAGCCAGATATACGGCGAGTTTACGCCGCCCGTGTACTTTATGCCGAGCTCGTCGCAGGTCGCCGCGATAACGCGCGCGTTCTCCTGATAATACGCGATGTTCTCCCTGCACTGCTTCTGACCCTCGGCGGTGAAAACCGCCTCCGCGCCGCGCTGAACGGGATAGGAAACGCCGTTGAATTTGCTTCCCTGCCGCCGCGCCCATATATCGGCGAGCTTCACGTCGTTGTCCGCACTGTCCTTCTGGATAAGCTCGTTCGGGATAACGGTGTAGCCGCAGCGCGTGCCCGTAAAGCCTGCGGTTTTCGACAGCGAGCATATCTCGATAGCGCACTTCTTCGCGCCATCTACGCAGAAGATCGAGCGCGGAACATTGTCCTCGGTGATAAACGCCTCATAAGCCGCGTCGTAAATAATTACGGCGTTGTTTTCAAGCGCGTAGTCCACCCACTCTTTAAGCTGCGATTTATTGTAAACCGAGCCCGTGGGATTATTCGGCGAGCAGAGATAGATAAGATCCGCCTTGATGCTCTTATCGGGCATTGCCGCAAAGCCGTTTTCCTCGGTGGAATCCGCGAAGATGACCTCGTTGCCGTTCATTATGTTAGAGTCGACATAAACGGGATAAGCGGGATCTGTCACAAGCACGACATTGCCGCTGCCGAAGATGTCGATGATGTTGCCGCAGTCGCTCTTCGCGCCGTCGGAAATACGGATCTCGTCCGCGGAAACGTCCGCGCCGAAGCTCTTGTAATACGCAGAGACCGCGTCTCTCAAGAAGTCATAGCCCGCGCCCGAATCCTCATACCCGCGAAACGTCTCGCGCACCGCCATCTCGTCGCAAGCCTTCTTCATCGCGTCGACAACCACCGGAGCGAGCGGGCGAGTAACGTCGCCGATGCCCATTCTGATAAGCCGCTTCGCCGCCTCGGGATTAGCCTCCGAATACGCTTTAATGCGCTTTGCTATCTCAATAAACAGGTAATTTTTTTTCAATTTCGAGAAATTCTCATTAAGCTTAGCCATATTTTAACCCTCCGTTTTCCGCGAATTATTTCGCCATACATTATTATTAAACCATATTTTTACTGATTTGTCAAGTAGAGAATAGAAGATAGAGAGTAGAATATAGAATGACGCGATACGAAATTCTCCGTCGTGGCGGGGAGCGCGCTGCGTTCCCGCCTCACTCCCCTAAACTCTAACAGCTATCTTCTATCTTCTAATTGTACAATTTGTGCAAAAAACAAAAAAAACCGCCCTCTAATTGGGCAAAGTGCCGAATTATCCTAAAGAATACTTGTTTTGTGACATAAATGCTTTAAAAATAAAAAAAAGTGTGGTATAATATTACCGTGAGTGCGTGTGCGCTTAGAGCGCGGCTCCGCAATATTTTGAATTTCACAAACAAACATTGTTTTGTTATTTCGATATATACATATACACAACAGAATATAAACAATGTTCCCGTTTGAGGAACAGGGGGAAGTGCAGCTTTGGAAAAGTACGTTATCAAAGGCGGCGAGAAGCTTTCGGGGGAGGTTACGATAAGCGGCGCTAAAAACGCCGTTGTGGCGATTTTGCCCGCAACTATCCTGTCCGACGAGCCTTGCGTTATAGAAAATATCCCGAATATCAGCGACGTGACCATTACGCTTCAGATTATGTCCGAAATGGGCGCGAAAATTCGTATGCTGAACAAATCCACGGTGGAGATCGACACGCGTCCGCTGCGGAATATGCCTATCCCGTATGAGAAGGCGAAGCTCATGAGAGCGACGACTTACTTTCTGGGAACTCTGCTCGGAAGATTTCGCTCGGCGTGCGTTTCGATGCCCGGCGGGTGCAACCTCGGCGACAGACCTATCGATCAGCATCTCAAGTGCTTCGCGGCGCTCGGAGCCGAAAGCGAGATCGACGGCGGTATGATAAACCTCCGCGCGGACAAGCTGGTCGGCAATCAGATTTTCTTCGACAAGAATTCCGTTGGCGCTACGATAAACGCGATCATGGCGGCGGTTAAGGCGGAGGGTCTTACGATAATCGAAAACGCGGCGAAGGAGCCGCACGTTGTCGACCTCGCGAACTGCCTGAACTCCATGGGCGCGGACATTCTCGGTGCGGGCACGGACGTAATAAAAATACGCGGCGTTAAGGAGCTTCACGGCACGATCTACAGCGTTATCCCCGACCAGATAGAGGCGGGCACGTTTATGGCGGCGACGGCGGCGACGCGCGGAAACGTTCTTATCAGAAACGTTATCCCGAAGCACCTTGAGCCTATCACGAACAAGCTTTTGAAGATTGGCGTTCAGGTTGAGCAGTACGACGACGCGGTTCGCGTTATCGGCGGCGACAACTACGTCGGCACATCGATAAAGACCCACCCGCACCCCGGCTTCCCGACGGATATGCAGCCGCAGATGAGCGCGGTGCTCACCTGCGCGAAGGGCGCTTCAATGGTGACGGAGAGCATTTTCGACAACCGCTTCCGTTATGTGGACGAGCTCCGCAGAATGGGCGCGAACATCTCCGTTGAGGGCAGAGTAGCGGTTATCGAGGGCGTTGAGCGCTTAAAGGGCGCTCCCGTAAGGTCGACGGACCTGAGAGCCGGCGCGGCGCTTATTGTAGCGGCACTCGGCGCGGAGGGCACCTCCGAGATCTACGACATTTTCCACGTAGAACGCGGATATGAGAACATGGAGATAAAGCTCCGCGATCTCGGCGCGAACATTGCTAAAGTCGACGAGCCAGAGCCGGCAGTGGAAGCAGTCAAAAAAGTTGGTTAGTTTAATAGTAGTTAGTAGCTAGTTATCGGAGCTTAAGCGTTTATCCGCTCCCGTGACTGGCTACTATTTGAATGAGAAACAAAATACAAATCCGCGGATCTCCCGCGCGGAACGCGAAAGCTTAACCAAGGCAGTAATCGGCAGCTATTCCAGAAAAAACTAAACGGAGTATAATAATGGCAAGAATATATCCTATTTGCTCTTCCAGCAAGGGCAATTCAACGTTTATCGGCACTCGCGGGCACGGCGTTCTGATTGACGCGGGGTGCGCGTTCCGCTCGCTTAAGGGCGCGCTGGAGCTTATTGACACGCGCCTTGAGGACATCGAGGCGGTTTTTATAACTCACGAGCACATCGACCACGTTTGCGCGCTGGAGCAAATAATCAAGCACACAAGGCTCCCGATCTTCGCGCCGCTGCCGTCCGTTGAAGCTGCGAAGGCTAAGGGCTATATCCCCGAGGACGCGCAGATTTTTGACGCTCGCGAAGGCTACAAAAGCGCCGCGTTTGAGGTGAGCTGCTTCAAGACCTCCCACGACACCGCGGACAGCGTCGGCTACAAAATCAAATTCAACGGCGAGCTTTTCGGCGTCTGCACGGACACGGGCTTCGTCACCGACGACACCCGCGCCGCGCTTAAGGGCGTTTCCACCGTACTTATCGAGAGCAACTATGACGAAAATATGCTCCGCAAAAACCCCAACTACCCGCCCGATCTGAAGCGCCGCATTATGAGCGCCGAGGGGCATCTCTCCAACGACGACTGCGCGGCGTTCTGCGAGAATTTAATCCGCGGCGGCACACGCCGCCTGATACTCGGGCATCTCTCCCAGGAAAACAACACCCCCGCCACCGCAAAGGGCTGCACAAAAAATTACTTAGAGCAGCGCGGGATTCTCGAGGACCGCGACTTCACGTTAAGCGTAGCGCCCGTCATGACCTTAGGCGAATTTATTGCCGTCTGAACCACATTTTATTTTCCCCGCCGAAGGCGGGGAAAATAAAAATCAAAATCAAGGAAGTGAATATCTTGCCCGAACAACAGAATAATCAACAGACAAATCAACCACGCCGCCAAACTAAACGCACAAGGCTTGGATATTGGAAGTTTATTTTTTTGCTTTTGTATTTCGCTATCCTCACCATCGAGCGAATTATCAGCATTGTTACGTGCTGCATGGGCGATTTCCGCTCGATAAGCTGGCTGGACTATTATATGCTTATGCTGTCGATTTTCGCGGTTTTCGGCTCATACATATACGGCGTTATCTGCTGCACGGACATTGTGAGAAAGCGCAGCGACTACAACAACATTTTCTCGGAGCTCGCGATAGCGGCGGGGCTTCTGCTTCTCGGCGGAATGGTCCACACCGACGGCTCTATCCCGCCGATGCAGTTTGTTTCCTACGGAATGCTGCTTGCTTCAATGGCGATCCACACGGTTCAGCAGGTGAAAAAATCCCAAAATCATCTGCGGAAGTGGCTATCGTTCGCGTATATCGTCGCGTACTCAATGGCGATCCCGGTCGTGTATCACACGAACATTGAGCTCGCGTATCTTTTCGAGCCAATAGAGTGCGTGGTTTCTGTGGGAATGGTCGCGATGTTCACGATAATGCTCACACGCTTTTACAGCGGCAACGGTGAGGACAAACTGACGCTCCTGCCGCTTCTGGTGGCGCTTTTCGGGGATTACACCGTGCTCGTCCTGCGCTGGGAGGAGGAAATAAACCTTTTCGTGCTGATCTTCCTCTGCGCGGCGGTCGCGCTTTGGTTTGTCGGGAACATAGTTTACATCATAAAGAAAAGACGGAAAAAAGTCGGCAAAGAAAAATAAGCAAAGCTCCCCCGCGAAAGCGGGGGAGCTTTTTGTTAAAATCGTTTCTTCCCGAAGGGGGAGAAACGATTTTAACTAACTACTAACAACTATTCTCTAACAACTAAACGCATCACGATATGTTCTATTCCGTCGTCCATAAACGGCTCAGAGCATTGCCGGAAGCCGAGCTTTTCGTAGAACCCCCGCGCGTAGGTCTGCGCTTCGATTTTGATCAAATCGGCGGCGAGCTTTTCACTCGCGAATTTTATCCCCTCGCGGACGATCTCCGCGCCCAAGCCCTCGCCTCGCCGCGTCGTGAGAATTCTCCCAAGCGCGGGCACGTCGAACGAAACGCCGCTTTTCAGTACGCGGAGATACGCGGCTATTCCGTGTTCGTCGCGCATAAAAATATGATACGCGTCCTTGTCCTTGCCGTCGATCTCGGGGTAGGGGCAATTCTGCTCCACGACAAAAACGTCCACGCGCGCCCTTAAAATATCGTAAAGCTCCTCAAGAGAAAGCTCGCTGAAGTGCTTTATCACAAGCTCCATTTTCAAACTCCTATGTTATATTCCTTTGCAAGTATCCCGTAAACCGCCGTATCGCACAAGCCCGTGTTGTTGCGGTCTGCCTGCCGGAGCGTGCCCTCGTATTTCATTCCGCATTTCAGCATTACCTTCCCCGAATTGGGATTGTTTACATCGTGCTCCGACCAGACGCGGTTTGCGCCGACCTCCTCAAAAAAGAACCTTATCACCGCCGCCAGAGCCTCGCTTGTATATCCCTGCCGCCACCAATTCTCGCCGATACAATACCCGATCTCCGCCGCGCCGAGCTCGTCCCTGATGTCCACCGCGCCGATAGAGCCGATAGGCTCGCCCGTTTCTTTAAGCGTTATCACCCAATCATAGCTGTCCGGCTTATCGTATTTCCCAAGCAGATATTTAATATACTCGACCGTTACGGAAATATCTGAGTGCGTCTGCCACCTTAAAAATTTCGTTACGTTATCGTTCGACGTCCAGTTTTTAAACGCGGCTTCCGTGTCGGAAAGCGCGAATTTCCGCAGTATCAGCCGCTTCGTTTCGAGTGTTTCCGTTCCCTTATGTTCCATAGTCTTCCTCTCATACATTAGCGCGCGCCTCGTTCAGGATCCTCGCGTACTTTTCCATTTGTATCTTCGAGATGACCTCTCCGCGCTCGTAGTTGTTCAAGAAGCTCAGAATTTCCTTGCTTCCGAGGCAGACGTAATCGTTCTCGCGGAGGTTGAGCTTGAGCTTCGCGTTGCAGCTCGAAAAATACAGCACGGTGTCTATCCAGACCTCCTCGCCCGCGGCGTTTAAAATAGACTTTACAATATCGCGCTGGCGGCGCATCTGCTTTATCGGATTATCCATTTCCTGCACCGTGTGCTGTCCGTTTTTGTAGTACTTCTTCTGCTCCCATTTGTCCGCCTTCCACGTGCCTTGGATCGTACCCGAGTGGTTTTTCACCTCAACGATTATTATCCCCTTGTGGCTTATTATCAGCATATCCAACTCCGACCGCCCGCGCTTGTATCTTACCGGAAGATTGCAGAAAACGATATTGTTTCCGTCGAGGTGCTTGATAGCTTTGTACAATTGCCGCTCTCCGCGCCGACCGCTGTTAAGCACGTTATACCGCCGCGCGACGATGCTGTATGCTACGTTGCACAAGAAGATCAGTACAATTGCAACGATAGCGAGAATTTTCGTTTCGTACATCTCAAACAGCACGAAAAAAACCAGCAGCAGCACGGGGCAAACGCCAAGAAAAACCTGCGCCAGCAGCAGCCCGAAAACCTTGCGGTTGTTATTGTTTTTACAGCGAATAACCTTATTCATCTCTAAATAATCACCCTAACAGAAAGTTTGTTTTGTACGGTTTTCCCCGTCTTTGGCGGAAAAACGCGAAGTTATGTTCCGTTGATTTTATCTTGACGCGTATTTCAGCATTATCAAGCCCGCGATTACAGCCGCCGCGAACAGCATAGCACCGAGCTTTTTCACCTGCGCCACCGCCTCCGGGTCGTCGCGCTTATCCGCGCTGGTGCACATTCGCGGCGCGAAAAACAAAACGATCCCAAAAACCGCCAAGATCACAACGGCAATAATTCCGATATCCATATTACGATCACCTTTTTCGTTTGTAAATTCCGCAGCGAACGGCTTGTCGGCGCCAATCAAAATAAAACATTTTGCGCATTATTCAAACCCCATAGCAGCCTTTACATTACGCATTTCCTTTGTTCCTATAAGGCTTTCTAAAAGAGTGAATGCAACTTCCGGCGCAGTTTGCGGGCAATACGAAGTAATGATATTATCGGTTTTAACAACAGGCTCATTAACAACTTCTACACCATATTCTGCAAGCTGTTTTTGTCTTTGTCCGTTATTCAGATGATACGTTGTAGCCTTTTTTCCTGTTAAAATGCCGCTATGAGCAAGTGCAAGAGCTGCAACACAAACTGTTGCTATTATCTTGTGTTGATCGTTGAACGTGTTGATAATGTCGGATAATTCTTTGGAAAAGGCTTCTTCATAAAAACCAAACTCCTCAAAACCACCCGGGATTGCTAAGGCGTCATATTCGTCCGCGCAAATATCTTTTAATAATACATCAACAGTTACAGGAACGCCAAAAGTGCTGGTGACAGTCTTTTGAAATCCACAAGTGATTACTTCAACATCATAATGATAATTATTTCTTGCCCACCCCATAACATCAACAAATACACTTGCTTCCATTGTTTCAAAGCCTTTTGCAAGGAATAAAAGTATTTTCATTTTTTCACCTCTAATTCCCGATTTATACGACCAACCGTTTCTCGCTTGAAAACACACTCCGCAGCGAACGGCTTATCGGCGCAAATCGGAATTTGTTTCCGCTCTGCTGCGTCTGCTTAATAATATTGATAAGAAAATTATTATCAGCTTTACAAATAATCCAATATATATGTTTCCGCCAATAACAACTTGTGAAAATGTATTTACCAATGAATGTGCCAATACACATAGCCATAGATTATTTTTATAATTATAAATAGCCGAAAGCATAAAACAATTTGTCAGCAAACCCGATAAAAACGGAAATATCTGTACATCTGAAATGCTGTCGTCAATATAAAAAAACAGGAAATGCCATACTCCCCAAAAAATAAAGGTAGCAACAGCCGCCGCAGAATATGGTAATCTCTTTTCGATATAAGGTTGAAACGTATATCGCCAGCCTATTTCCTCAATGCCCCCGAAAGCTATTGATTTTACAAATAAAAACAAAATGGTATAGCCTTTTGTTATCTGTAATGAACCACCAAACAATATGTCTGAAAAATCTAAGATTATAAATATAACGACAAGCATATAAGATTTAAAGTCGGCTTTAAAATGAAAAAAATCCTTTAAAATCGTTTTTATATTCTTGCCATTATACCTTATCTGAAATACACATCCCCAAAGAGCGGATGATATTCCTGCCGCCACGATCAGTATAATACCCAAAATTGAATCATAGCCGCATACATATCCGTTTTTTCTTAATATGAATGTAATCAGACCAACGATGGTAATTTGAGCGAATGTCGGACAAAGAAAAAAATATATTTTTTTGTTCATGCTCCTCCTGTAAATTCCGATTTGTATGACCACCGTTTCTCACGTGAAAACACATTACGTTTTTGACAGAAAATCATATATTTTCTTTATCACATCATCGGAGGATCGTGTATTAACCCCCGGCATTTGCATAATAAAAACTCCCGACCAGTTATCATAACCGATCATAATGTGTTCATTCTTCATTGAGTTCCCGAATTCGGGCTGAAGCATTTCTTTGATCCGATCGATATCATCGGACGATAAATTAAAATTATCGCAGGAGAGCTTGTCGTTTGTGATCGTGCACAGCTCCCAGCCGTTTTTGCTTTTTGATATTAACACCGGATACCTCCCGTTGAACTTACGCTTTATTCTCCCATCGAGAACTCCGCGGCTCTTTCAGCGTGAATGATCGTCGTATCGAAAACAGGCAGCGGCGAGCACTCGCCGTTTACAAGCATACCGATCTCCGTGCAGCCGAGTATAACGCCCTCCGCGCCTCGCTGCTTAAGCTCTCCGATTATCCGCACATACTCGCCGCGGGAAGCCGCCGAAACAACGCCGCGGCAGAGCTCCTCGTAGATCACGCGGTTTACCGTTTCAATATCCTCGCCGTTCGGAACCAGAACGGAAATTCCGCGCTTTTCAAGACGCTCCTTGTAAAAATCCTGCGTCATCGTATACTTAGTTCCGAGAAGAGCGGCGGTTTTTATTCCGGCGCTTTGCAGCGCGTCGGCAGTCGCGTCCGCGATGTGGATTATCGGAACGGAGATCGTTTTCTCAATTGCGGGAACGACCTTATGCATCGTGTTCGTACAGATCACGATAAGCTCCGCGCCCGCGTTCTGGAGCACCATAGCCGCCGCGCCGAGTATCTCTCCGCTTTTATCCCAGTCGCCGCTTGACTGGCACTCCTCGATCTCCGCGAAGTCCACGCTGTACATAAGCAGCTTTGCCGAGTGCAGCCCGCCAAGCCGATTTTTAACCGTTTCGTTTATGATTTGGTAGTATGAAACCGTGCTTTCCCAGCTCATACCGCCTATAAGTCCGATAGTCTTCATGTTTTTTCACCCTAAAGGAATGTCTGTTTTGTGCGACGTTCCCCCGCCGTCGGCGGGGAAAGCGCCGAACAAGTTAAACATTAAATCTGAACAGCGTAACGTCCCCGTCCTGCATAACGTAATCCTTGCCCTCAAGCCGCACCAAGCCCTTTTCCTTTGCCGCCGCCATAGAGCCGCAAGCTATCAGATCCTCGAAAGACACGATCTCCGCGCGGATAAAGCCCTTCTCGAAATCCGTGTGAATTTTGCCCGCGGCTTGCGGAGCTTTCGTGCCGTTTGTTATCGTCCACGCGCGAACCTCCTGAACGCCCGCCGTAAGGTAGGAGATCAATCCCAAAAGCTTATAGCCCGTCTTGATGATACGCGCGAGCCCCGAGCTTTCGAGGTGCATATCGCTCAAAAACATCGCCTTGTCGTCGTCCGACATATCGGCAATCTCCGCCTCGATCTGCGCGCAGATAGGCAGCACCTCGGCGTTTTCTTCCTTGGCGATCTTCATTACCGCCTGATACTCCGAGTTCGCGTTGATATCCCCCGTGAAATCCGCCTCGGACAAATTCGCCGCGTAGATCACGGGCTTGTTTGAGAGCAGCGGCGTGTCGCGGAGCATCGCGCGCTCGTCGTCGGAGAAGTCATAGCTCCGCGCGGATTTTCCGTTTTCGAGATGAGCCTTCAGCGCCTCGAAGAAATCCACCTCCGCCTGCGCCGACTTGTCGCCCTTAAGCGCCTTTTTCGCGCGGTCGATTCGCCGCTCCAGGATTTCCAGATCGCTGAAGATCAGCTCGAGATTTATCGTTTCGATATCACGCGCCGCGCCTATCGAGCCGTCGACGTGGATTATATTATCATCGTTAAAGCACCGCACAACGTGCACGATGGCGTCCACCTCGCGGATATTCGACAAAAACTTGTTCCCCAAGCCCTCGCCCTTGGACGCGCCCTTTACAAGCCCCGCGATGTCCACGAACTCCAGCGTCGCGGGCGTGAACTTCTCCGGGTGATACATCTCCGCGAGCTTGTCCAGACGCTCGTCCGGCACGGAAACAATGCCCACGTTCGGCTCTATCGTGCAGAACGGGTAGTTAGCGCTCTCCGCGCCCGCGTTTGTCAGCGCGTTAAAAAGGGTACTTTTGCCGACGTTCGGCAGACCCACCATTCCAAGCTTCATAATGTTGTCCTCTCTTTATACAAAATTTCTCTTGATTATCAATAATCATATTTATTATAGCACATTCCGCGGGAATTTTCAAGGGGTATTGACAAATTGAGGGGAGTGTGTTATAATGTAAAATGCGAAACAACTTAATATCCCCATAGGGAAAGTGTACACTTTTACTATTTGGTAAATACTAATTTGGTAAAAGTGCATGCTCTTTTTCGTGTACCTTTCTTATTGGGGACGAGTTGTTTCGCAGCAATCGGAGCTTTGCATTTTTCGGTGCGCGGCTTCGGCTGCGCACTTTTAATTTTAGGAGGAAAAATGCAATGAAGTATAAAAGGATCGCGGCGATTATTTCCGCCGCGGCGGTGGGGCTGGCGCTTACGGGCTGCGGGTACAAATCAGAGTCCGTTCCGGTCATTCCCCAAAATCAGCAAAATGGGCAATCGAGCGTCACGCCTCCAAAGCCTGTTGAAAGCAAAATCGCCGAAAGCAAGCCAGCCGCAAGCTCGCCTGCGGCGGATCTGCCCGACATTCCCGTCAATGACGCTTCGGCGTTTGAATACAGCTTTAACAGCGCGCTTGGCGGTATGGTGATAACAGGTTACAAGCTTTCAGATACTATGGTGCATATTCCCGAAACGCTGGATAACGAAATTGTCGTCGAGGTGAATCTGAAAGACGTTGAAAAGAATATCACGCACCTCATAATGCCAGATTCGGTCAAAAAGTTCAGCTTATCCAACGCGACCAAACGCGGGCTGAAATATATTTATATACCCACCGGCGTGAC
>JAIDPG010000303.1 GCA_029062865.1 Oscillospiraceae bacterium | reverse complement strand
AAATAAATCATCGGAGCTCATAACGCATAGCCCTCCTTTTCGAGAAATTCCCGCAATTTTCCGCGAGTTCTGCAAAGCGAGACCGCGACCTTGCTTTCGGACGCGCAAAGCCGCTCGGCGATCTCCGAGACGCTATCGCAATGCCAATAGCGCAGCACAAAGGCGCGGCGGTCGAATACGCGAGAGTTTTTCAGAAATGTGTTAATGGCGCCCAGAAGCTCCTTCTTTTCGAGCTCGTCCTCGGCGGATACGCTTCCGGAAACAAGCTCGGCTATCTCGTCAAGCACGAGCGAATACTCCCCGCCGCCGCGCTTTTTCGCCGCGTCCGCGCGGAGCATACTTACCGCCGCGCATTTCACGAGCTTCCCGACGAACGGCTTCAGCGCGTTTGGACGCGCGGGCGGGATCGTGTTCCACGCCCTGAAATACGCGTCGTTTACGCACGTCAGCGCGTCCTCGCGGTTACAGACTATCCGTTCGGCTATCGCCCCGAAATATCCGCCGTATTTCCTCGAAAGCTCGGACAGCGCCGCCTCGTTTCGTTCAAAGAAAAGCTCTACGATCGTGTTATCGTCCATTTTGTCACCTCTTATTTATAATAATTTCAAAATTCCCTCACCGCTGCTCCGCTCGCTCTGCAGCGCTGAGGAAACCGGTCGACGCTTTTTGAAATTTCACTGTTCTCTAATTTGTCAAGCTGTTCTCTCTATAAACAAGTACGCAAAAACCACCGCTCGCGTTACAAAAAGTTATAAATATTATTTTGATTTTTCGCCGCTTCGGAAGAGCGGCGTAAAATCCGATGTCAATTAAGCGCTTTTTTCGTCAATTAAGCGCTTTTTCCGAAAATTTCCAAAAAACGCCTTGCGAAAATCGTCGAAATATGTTATAATTACAGATGTATATTTTGAAGCGAAATTACTTTGAAAAGAGGTTTTTTAATGAACAGAAAAAGTCTGCTTACGAGCATTTTGGTTTCCTCGGTGGGAGTTTTTGCGGCGGCGCTTGTCGCGGTTTGCCTTATATTTTCGATAAACGTTAATATTCGCTACACGACCTCGATAAAGTCCGATCTTTATCACACTGTTGCGGCGGAATCGGCGCAGATGGACGCGTGGTTCACGAAACACACGACCATCGCGGAGGACTTCGCAAAGACCGCCGTGGAACAGAATTTCCACGATGACGCGCTTAAAAACCATATGCTGAATGTCGTTCACACAGCGTCGGACAGCATTATGAACGGCTATCTCGCGTGGGAGACCGATACGGTGGGAATGGTGTGCAGCGTGTTCCCCGTTGACGACGATTATGTAGCGCAGTCGCGCGGGTGGTATCAAACCGCGAAGAGCACGAAGAAAACCGTCGTCACCGACCCGTACATCGACGCTATCACGGGCAAAATCGTAATCACGGTCGCGAGCCCGCTGCTTTCCATGGACAAAGACAGCACCGTGCTTGGCGTGTGCGGTCTTGACATCGAGATAAGCGAGCTGGTTTCGGTAAGCCGCGATCTTAAGGCGGACGAGGGCGGCTACGCGGTTCTGGTGGACGCGAGCGACAACATTGTCGCGCACTCCGCGAACGAGGAATATTCCCACCGGCTGCTCGACGACGGCAAGACCGAGAAGGTAACGAAGCTCGTTGAGCTCGCGCCGATCTATTCCGAGGTTCTTTCGGCGGCGGGCCGCACGAACGTCGTTGCGGGCAAGGGCTATGACGGCGAAAAGCACTTCTTCCCCGTTGTTCCGATAGGAGACACCGGCTGGAAGGTGCTTTACGCGGCGGATTACAAGGAAGCGACCTCAAAGCTCAACAACATCATAATCCTCGCGGTTGTCGTGTCCGTTGCGGCGATCTTGGGCGGCGGTCTGTTCTTCTGGGTGAAGTTCACAAAGCGCCTGAAGCCGCTTTCGGCTATTGAGAAGATAGTTACCGATATGTCGCACGGCGTTCTGGAGCACGAATATCCGACGGCGGCGAACGACGAGATAGGCTCGATTTGCGAGTCGCTGAAGAAAACAAACAAATCTCTGAAATCCTACATAGACGACATCGAGAAAATTCTCGCGAACATGGCGGAGGGCACGTTCAGATACGACAGCTCGCTGAAATTCGTCGGGGAATTTATGACGATGGAGCACTCGATAAGAAACATCTGCAAGGTTTTGAACTCGACGTTCTGGGAGCTGAACGAGGTTTCCGATCAGATTTTCAGCTGCTCGCAGGCGGCTTCCGCGGGGGCGACGGATCTCGCGAACGCCGTGAACGACGAAAGCCGGCTTGTCGCGGAGGTCACGGAAAATCTCAACGACATCAACGCGCGAGTTTCGCAGTCGTCGAAGAACGCGTTCTCCGTTAAGAACAAGACGGCGGAGGCTACGGAGAAAATCGGCGTCGGCAACGAGAAAATGCAGGAGCTCGTCGGGATCATGGGAAGCATTTCAACGTCAGCTGACGAGATCGTTAAGATAAACTCGACGATTGAGGACATCGCGTTCCAGACGAACATTCTCGCGCTGAACGCCTCTATCGAGGCGGCGCGCGCGGGCGAGGCGGGCAAGGGCTTCGCTGTCGTTGCCGAGGAGGTGCGCAACCTCGCGGAAAAATCCGCGGAGGCATCAAAAATCACTGCGGAGCTTATCAACAACACCGTAAAGGCGATTACGAACGGCTCGACGGCGGCGGGGCTCGCCGCGGAAATGCTCGGCACGATCGTCGAGGAGACGAGCGCGATAAACGAATCCGTGTCTGAGATAGCGGCGGTTTCCGAGGAGCAAAAGACGATGATCGCGGAGGTTTCCGCGAAGCTCGCGGCGGTAGACCACGCGATAGAAACGACAAACTCCGGTGCGCAGCAAACCGCCTCCGCAAGCGCGACGCTCGACAACCAGGCGGCGCTGCTCAAGGAACACCTGAGCAAATTCGGATGATTTGCAATTCCATATTATATTATATATTAAAATCCCCCCGCCTTCGGCGGGGGGATTTACTCTAGTTGAGCCTGTAAATCGAAAAATTCAAGTACCCTGCAAACGTCACCCAAAGCAGATACGGTATCATCAGATACCCCGCGGGCTCGGAAATTGCGTGGAACAGAAACGTCGTGATAAGGATCAACAGCCACATTATCACAAGCCAGATAAACGCGAACAGATATTGCCCTAAATTGAAAAAGATTATCGACCAGAAGAAGTTGAACGCAAGCTGAAGCCCGTAAAAAATCAGCGCGGTTTTGTGCGGCTTCCCCGATGTGACGACGAGATACGAGGCAATTCCCATAAGAATATAAAGTATCGTCCAAGCCACGGGGAACAGCCACCCCGGCGGCGCGAGCGCGGGCTTGTTAAGCGTTTCAAATGTTTTCATACCGTCACGCGTCAAAAGCGCGGAAAGCCCGCCGACCGCGAGCGGCAAAGCAATGCACAAAATCAGCGTTTTCCAAGACTTTTTCATAAAAACCACCCCCTGTGATAGTTTTATGCTTTGTCCGCGTGTTTTATTCCCACGCCTTCGGCGGGGAGAAAGGTTATATACGGATAATCCGCTCTTGACAAAGCGAAAACATTGTGATATAATATACAAGTAGGATTTTTGCATAAGGCAAAAGCGCAAGACACAACTAAACATAAAGGAGCGTTATTATGGACAACATGAACAATAATTACAATAACCAAAACGGCTATCAGCAGGATAAGTATCCTCAGCAGAATTACCCGCAGGGAACTTATCAGCAGACCTATTATCAGCAGGATATGTATCAGCAGCCATACAATCAGGGAAATCTTCAGGAGCTCGATAACAAGGCGACAATGGCAATGGTTTTCGGGATAATCGGGATTTTCTTCGCAGGCATAGTCTTTGGAATTCTCGCGCTGGTGAACGCCAACGCGTGCAAGAAGGCGGGCTTCTCAAACGGCAAAGTCACCGCGGGCTTCGTACTCGGTATAATCGACCTCGCCGCGCTTGTGGTCTATACGATGCTCGCGTTTGTAGTATTTGGCAGCGTTATCATGGCGGCTGCGGGATCAATGTGATAAGAGCGTCATTCCCCTGCCAAAGGCAGGAATTTCAGAAGCAAAAGTTTAAGAGGCAAGAGTTACGCTCTTGCCTCTTTCTTGACTTCGGTTGACAATCCCCGATTTCCGCGCTATAATAAAATACGAGAAAAAATAAAAATTTTTTCGGAAAATCTGTAACCACACGCACTCTTTTTGCGTTATTTAGGGTGAGGGGGCAAAAACCTCTTCACGACGTCGACAGGAAAGGAAACTCATTGCAATGAATGACGAAGAGATCGTTGAATTGTATTTAGCACGTAACGAAAGCGCCATTAAGCACTCACAAGAAAAATTCGGCAAACGCATTATTAACATTTCAAAAAGCATCACCGGAAGCGATCTCACCGCGGAGGAGGTCGAAAACGACACCTATCTCAAGGCTTGGGAGAATATCCCGCCGACGGAGCCGCGGACTTATTTGTTCGCGTTCCTTGCGAGAATTGCCCGAAACCTGTCGATCTCGATCTGCCGAGAGCGCTCGTCGCTGAAGCGGCGGGCGGTTTTGGTGGAGCTTTCCGACGAAATGGAGGAGTGTATTCCGTCTAGCCTCAGCGTTGAAGCCGAGGCGGAGGGCAATATGCTTATGGAGCTTATCAACGATTTCCTGTTTTCAAAGGACGAGGAAAAGCGGAACATCTTTATGCGGCGATATTGGTATCTCGACTCGATAAAGGAAGTCGCGAAACAGTTCGGAATAACCGAAAGCAACGCGAAAACGACGCTTTTCCGATTAAGAGAAGAGCTTCGGGAATTTCTCGAGGCACGCGGCATTAACATTTAGCGGCTTCTTTCCCCGCCGGAGGCGGGGAAAGAAGCGGGAAATCAGGATATAGGGGTGTGATTATGAACGGAAAAGAATTACTTGATAAAATGTCCGAGGTCGATCCGAAGCTGATTGAGGGCGCTTATAAGGAGGCTGAGAAGCCGAAAAGCAAGCGCACGCTGTTTATCGGATTGTCGTCGGGAATGGCGGCGGTCGCCGCGGCTTTGGCTATCGTTATTGGAATTAACGCGAGCTCCGCGAGGAAGGTCTCCGTTGACAGCAACCCGCCCGTTGACGGCATAGAGAGCCTGCCGCCCACAAACACGGCAAACGGGAATGAAGCCAACTCGGCGGACAAGGGCGGTATTGATAACGCGAGCGAGCCCGCCTCGCTAAGCACGCAGGCTCCGGAAAGCATGAATTTGACGCCGGAGGCGGTCATCGACAGCGATTTCTCGGAGTACGGAAATCTGCCTATGATCTCGAGCAAGGATTACGGCGTTCGCGGCGGTGCAAATATGGCAGTCGGGCTTTACAGCGTTTACGAGGGCGGGGAACCCAAAACGCTTGAAACGTTCAGCCCGTGGAGCTTGGACACGGAGCTTACTACCTTGCCCGTGTACTTGTCGAACTCGACAACGCCCGACATTAAGGAAATGACGGAGCGCGTAAAGAGCGCCGCGGCGATACTCGGAATACCCGAAAGCGAGCTTGAGATAATCAACCGCGGCATGAACGGCATCGGAGACTTCGACTCTTATCGGAAGATACTTGAAGAGAATGGCTTGTCGGAGGAGGAGATCGAAGCGGAGATTGAGCGCGTGAGCCGTTATTCGGGGGCACAATCCTCGCTTGAGGCGAAATCAAGCAGCGTAAATA
>JAIDPG010000302.1 GCA_029062865.1 Oscillospiraceae bacterium | reverse complement strand
TTGAAAGGGTTTATATTGAAAACAGACTTTCGCCTTTGGAGTTTGGGGAACGCCGCCTTCGTATGCTGTATGCTCTTCCGCGTGCAATTACCCAAAACGAGCCGCTTCACCCCCTTTTCTTTGCGGATATTCCGTATGACGAATACTACGATGAAAAGCAAACGCGAGAAATATACCAAAATGCGTTTGAGCATTATAAAGGGTGATTTCTATGGAAAAGCTGGTAGCATTGTGCTATTTGTGGGCGTTCGGGCTTGGCAATAAAGACGACTACTTTTCGGAGCTTGACAGGCTGTTTCTCGAAAGCCCCGAGGACGATTTTTTGTTGGAGCTTGAGGGCTTTGGCGATGACAGCGCGGCGGCTTTGACGAGGCTTTCTCCGCTTATCGAAGGCTCACTAAACGTTGATGCGTTTGGCAGGGAGCTTTTAAGCAGATTGGAGAAATTCTACTTGGAGAACTGCAATTCCATAAGCGCTTTAGAGGAATTTGGAAAGATGTGTTACGGAATGTGGAAATCTTTTCCCGCAAACATTGACGACCAACCGTTTCTCACCCTCGCCTATGCGGACGATCCGCTGTCGTGGGGCGATGAAAAGCAGTCGCGCGAATTGTATCAAAAAGCGTTTGAGCATTATAAAGGATGATGCGTATGGAAAAATTGGCGGCATTGTTTATAGAATGGACGTGCGAACTTTGCACTAAAGAAGCATATTTTGCGGAGCTTGACAGGCTGTTTCTCGAAAACCCCGAGGACGTTTTTTTGCTGGAGCTTGAAATGATCTGCTCGGTTGAGGATTATGATGTGTGGAGCAAGCCTTGGCGGACGCTGAAGGAAAGAATAGACCGCGCATTGTTTGAAAGGGAGATCTTCATAACTCTAGGCAGCTTTTACGATAAGTATTGTATAACAGACAGTGAATACGATGAAATATGCGCGCGTTTTAAAGGCGATTTGGAAAGCCGCGAGGAATTTTTCAAGGAAACAGGCAAGATAACGCTTTGGCAGTTCTGCGAACGCTGCTTTGAGCTTGCCGGTTCGTTGGACATCGACCGTAAACTCAAGAAGGTGCTGATGAGTCCGCATTATACTTTCGAGCATATGGACAGATACGCGGGCGAGCTTCCGCAGACCGACGAGGAATATATTGAGGAGATAAGGCAGACATTCCGCAAAACCTTTGACTTTTACAAGGAGAAGAAATGAAAATTTATATAGACTACAATAACGAGCAGGACAAGCTCCCCCCTCCCGAGGATTTTGAAAAGCTCGTTGAGGACTGCGCGCGGGCGGCTCTTCTTGAAGAGGAGATAGAGGACGACGCGGAGGTCTCGGTGACGCTTGTTGACAACGCGCGAATTCGCGAATTAAACGCGGAGTTCCGCGAGATAGACCGCGAAACGGACGTGCTTTCGTTCCCGCTCGGCGACGAAAGCGGCTTCGAGGTCGATCCCGACACCGACGCGATCTTGCTCGGCGATATCGTGATCTCGCTCGAAAAGGCGCAGTCACAGGCGGAGGAATTCGGGCACGGCTTGCGGCGGGAGGTCGCGTTTCTCGTGACGCACTCGCTGTTTCATCTGCTCGGCTACGACCACTTAACTTCCGAGGAGGAAGCGGAGATGTTCGCGAAGCAGGAAAAGGTTTTGGAGAAGCTGGGAATTACCCGTAAATAAGATTATGAGAAAGTTTTTCAGAAGTTTCAAATACGCGTTTCGCGGAATTGCCGAGGCGTGCAGACAGCGCAACTTTCGGTTCCACGTCTGCGCTATGATTTTCGTTATCGCGTTCGGCGCGATGTTTTACGACCTCAGCGCGGAGAAATGGGCGATAATAATGCTGACGTGCGCGGGCGCGTTGGCGCTCGAAGCCGTAAACACGGGGCTGGAGCGCCTCGCTGATAAAGTCACCGAGGAGCATTCCCACCGAATACGCGTCGCAAAGGACTGCGCCGCGGGCGCGGTGCTGATATGGGCGGTGTTCGCCGTTTCCGTCGGGATCTTGATGTTCTGGGACGTTGAGCGGTTCAAAGCTATCGCGGACTTTTTCGCGAACCCGCTGCGGCTCGCGGTGCTGATAATCGCGACCGCGAGCGCTTGGGCGTTTGTGTTTTTGCCCGAGATTATTTCAAACAGGAGAAGCAAGAAATGACCGTAACAATCAGGGCTCTGCTCCCTGCCGAATATCCTCTTTTGGAGGATTTTCTGTACGAGGCGATCTTTATCCCGGACGGCGCGGAAAAGCCTCCGCGGGAGATAATCGAGCAAGAGGAGCTTCAGGTCTACATCAAGGACTTCGGCAAGCGAAAGGCCGACCTTTGTCTCGCCGCGGAATGTGACGGCAAAATTGTCGGCGCGTGCTGGACGCGGATAATGAACGACTACGGGCACATCGACGATGAAACGCCGTCCTTCGCTATCTCGCTTTACGAGGAGTTCCGCAGGCGCGGCATCGGCACGGAGCTTATGCGTCGGATGCTGGAGATGCTCAAAGCGGAGGGTTACAGCCGCGCCTCTCTCGCCGTGCAAAAGGAAAACTACGCCGTGAGAATGTACAAAAACGTCGGGTTTCGTATCGCCGGAGAAAACGAGCAGGAGTATATAATGGTTTGCGAGCTGAAGCCTTAAAAAATCCCCCTCAAAAGGGCGGGCGCGGTAAAGAAGTATTCCGAGTTTTTGAAAAGGTTGCGTAGAAACCTACGCAGCCTTTCTCTTTTTGTCCTGATTGCCGTGACTGAGTGTAGCCGAGGCGCTTGCCACATTGAACCTGAAGTAGATCTCAACGCGCTGTTCTCTATGTCCGCTTGACTTATCGGGCGCGTGAACGACGATCTTCTCCACAAGCTCGTGCATTATCTCCGGAGTGAGTACATTTATATAGGTATACTTGCAGACAAGCTGGATAAAGTTGGAAACGTCTGCAGTTTTCTGCTCGGTAGCCTCGATAAAGGCTTTGAGTTCGGAAACAGTCTGCTTTAACTGCCGTTGTTCGCTGTCATAGTTCGCAGACATTTGAGTGAAGCGTTCATCTGAAATTTTTCCCGAAACATTGTCCTCGTAAAGTCTTGTGAACAGCTTATCAAGTTCGGCTATGCGCTTTTCGGACTGTGTGAGTATTTTCCGTGCTTTCTTGACTTCTTGCGATTGAGCGGTCGAAGCGTACTCCATTGCCGTATTTACAAACTCATCTTCATTCGCGTGAACCGTTTCGAGCAGCTTATTCAATTCGCCGAGTACCAACTCCCGCAGAACTGCCGTCCTTATAAAGTGTGCAGAGCATTCCTCGGAATCGTGAGCGTAAGTGCTGCACTTCATGTGTTCCTGCTCGTCTGTCATACTCCGTGAGCGGCAGAGATACATCTTCGCGCCGCAATCCGCGCAGTAAACCATTCCCGAAAACGGATTTACCTCGCCGCACTTCTGGACTTTGCGTTTATTCTTCCGCAGCTCTTGAACCAAGTCATAGTCGTGCTGTGAAACAATCGGTTCGTGAGTGTTCTCAAAAATCATCCATTCTTCACGCGGATTTGCCAACTTCTTTTTGTTTTTGTAGGACTTTTTGTGCGTCTTAAAATTAACCGTATGTCCGATGTATTCAAGCTTTTCCAAAATGCCAACAATAGTTTTCTGCGCCCATTTGCACGGTTTTTCAACGGTAACACTGCCCGTACTTTTCAACTGCCGATACGCGGTCGGTGTCAAAATGTTGTCTGCTGTAAGAATTTTTGCGATCTGCATAGGTCCGTAACCGTCAATACAGAGCCGATAAATTCTTTTTACCACCGGCGCGGTTTCCTCGTCCACTTCCCATAAGTTTTTATCGGTCTCGGATTTTTTGTAGCCGTAAGGAATATTGGTCGTCAAC
>JAIDPG010000301.1 GCA_029062865.1 Oscillospiraceae bacterium | reverse complement strand
TGCGGCAGGAGGCGTCGTCGACGTTCGTCTTGGTCGGAAGCGCAATCGCGTTCGGGATTTTCGTGATCATTCTGGTGCTGGTTTTCGGCGTGGGGATACGCGCGGTCAAAAAGGGTTTTAAGTGCACCTACAGCGCAAACGACGAGACGTTCACGACGACGATAGGCGGCGACCTTCACGTTATCCGCTACGAGGAGGTTTCGAGCGTGCATTTCGAGCCGCGAAACGCGTTCGGCAAGGTGCGCGGGTATGACATAACGATAAGAGTCAAGGGCGTTGACCAAAAGTTCTCCGTCTGCTCGGACGGCTACATTTCCCCGCAGGCAACGCCGTTCTTCATCGTGCAGGAGCGCGTGGAGATTTTGCGTCAAAAACGCACGGCAGCCCCGACGTTTATCAACACCGCCCGCGCGGACAACAAGGCCATCTCCCGCGCGGAGATCGATAAGGCGAACGGCGGCGGAGTCAGCGCGCTTGACAGAATGTCGCAGCTTCTCGGCGAGACCTCGAATATGCCGGAGCTTTCGGCGGACAATTCCCCGACAAGTCAGGCTATCGCCCGCGTGAACGCGCTGCTGAACGCGTCCGATTCAGGCGGAATGCCCACGATAGGCGAATCGGCTCGACCCGTCAACACCTACGTCGGCACGGACGGGCGGGAATTCCCGATAGAGCAAACGCAGACGCAGGGCACGTTTTACGTAAAACCAACGCCGCTTAAGCTGATCATCTTCTCCGTCATTTCAACAGCGATAGTCGTTGGGGTTTTGGTGGGAGCGATTTTTCTGCTCGGGAAAAGCGTGGTCGGGCTGCTTCTCGTTCCATTCGCCTGGGCGATACCGATAGTGTTTGTCCTCGCGTTGTTTTTCACGCTGTACACCTGCGTAACCAAGGTTCACGGAGACCTTTACGAATATCGAGCGGACGGGCGCGGGTTCTTCATCACGATAAAGGGCAAGGGCGGCGAGCAGATCCTGTACAAGGACGTGCTCAGCGTGGACTACAAGCACACTAAGCTCTTCGGGCGTTCCTACGGCTACAAGGTCGATATTCTCACGTCCTACGGGATCGTCCACTACGACTATATTTATCCGAGATTCGGGCACAAAGTTCCGAGACAGTATTTACCGTTTGAGTGCATCAGAAAGAATATGCCCAATAAAGACGTTGAGGAGACCTATTAAGCGGCTGCCGGAAGCAAGAATTTCAGAGGCAAGATTTCCGAAACGGGTCTTGCCTCTTAATATTTTGCGTAAAAAATTCGCCTCGAATAATCGAGGCGAATTTTTATATATTAAGGCGTTGGCTAGATTTTATGAGAACGTTTGCTTGATTTTATGAGAACGTTTGCTTGATTTTATGAGAGCGTTTGCTTTGAATTGTTTTGAGCGTTAGCTTTTATGATTGCTCGGGCTTGCCTTAATCATCAATAGATGATATACTGTCCGTCGTCCGTCATGGGCGGAAGCTCGACGTGTTCGTCATTAACGAACTTCGTCTCAATAACCTTGCCTTCTTTGGAGACCTCGTAGTTGACGAAATCCAGCGCTTTCAGCTCGTCGATCATCGCCTCGGCTTCCGCGTTGGATAGCGGGAGGGATTGTTCGTAATGGAGATAATATTCGGTATGGCTGTCGTCGGAGTTCCGATCGTAAACCCAGTGATATCTGAAATGCCGCTTCGGGGACGGACGGTCGCGATAGCCCGTTTCGGATGCCGCTTCTACGTATACGTTTGCGGGTGCGCCGCCGTAATAGCTCATAAAGTCGGTGAGCATACTTGCAACGGAAATCTCGCTAAAGCCCTTGACCATATGCTTTTTCGTTATCTCCATGATCTGATCTGCCTGCTCGGCGGAAAGCTCGTCGGTGGTGATCCCCATACGGGTGCGGGTCGAGTCTTCGTAGACGGTTATGTAATAATGCGCGCCGTTAAGTTGTTCCGCGGTGGGGCGGGAGTTGATCTGCCCGAAGCCGCCCGTCTTTATCGTCACGACCATAACCGCAATGAACGCAGCCGTCGTTACGACGTATTTCACTATCCACTTGACAAACGACAGCACGTTTATCTTCGCGCGGCTTACGATGATGTTGATGATGATATAGATAACGCCCGCGATAAGCACGCCCCACCAAGCCGCCTCGGTGAATACGAAGAACGAGAAGATAGTGAAGCAGCCGAGCACGAGGAAAATCTCGAAGAACAGGCGGCTTGATATCGGCGTGCCGACCGTTTTCGCGTCGCGCTTTTTGTAGATGAATATCGACAGGAGCATTACGGCAAGCGAGATCGCGATGCTTATAACGTTATGGAAAATGAACCCGCCGATGTCGTTGTAGTCGCCGAACAGCGGCAGAAAGCCCCAGAAGCTCACGTCAATGCCGCTTTCGTCATAAAGCCATCTCTGCTGAAAACCCGAAACGTTGCCGATGATGCTGATTACGTAGGTTATCGGCAGGGCGTTGATGATGAACATCATGATCAGCGAGAAGTACGCGCTTTCCGCCTTCGCGCCGCTGCAACACGCGCAAAGCACCACGATCGCCATAATAAACAGGCTTGTCGAAAGTCCGCCAAATACTATCTGCGCGAGGTAGTCCAGCGAATCGGGGTCGAGGTTGCCGTATCTCATTCTCCCAAGGAGGATAGCAGTGCCGTTGCCGATAAGCGAAGCGACAAGAAGCGGGCCTATCTGCAAATAAAACAGCGCCAGGAGCTTCGAGAAAAAGCGCTCGGGTGCCTTGATAGGCAGCGCCATTGTCACGTCGCAGAGCTGCTGATTGTTCACGTCACGGAAAACGTTCAGCGCCGCGAAAAATCCCACAATAATTCCCATACCGCCGAACACCGCGCCCCAGCCCGACGGGATAAAGTCCGCGCCCGACTTGGTGTTTATGTTGTAAAAATGCGCGTTGAACATAAACAGCAGCGTCGAAACGCCGAAAAGCACATAAGATATGATCGCGATCTTCTTGTGAACACGAAGCTCCGCCTCAGCAGCGCGGGCTATCTTGCGGAACGTTATTTTGTACTTGCCGTTCGTGCCGCTCGGTTTTGATTCGTTAAGGTTAGACTGCGGGGTTGATGATACTTGCTCCATATCCTCTCGCCTCCAATTCGTAAATAAATATCTCTTCTAACGTCAACGGGATAAACTCGCTTATCTCGCAGTTGAATTTGTTTATCTTTTCTGTGATCTCCGCTTCCGTTCCGCGGACGACCGCCTGAGCTACAGAGCCCATTACGGAGTACTGCATGACCTCGAGCCCGCCGTTTTTCAGCTCCTCGGGAGTTACCGCGCCGCTTCTTCTTGCGAGCTGCACCTTGCCGAAGCCGCTCTTGATGTTGTCGATTTCGTCCGCGAAGATCATCTGCCCTTGATGTATCAGCATCGCGCGGTCGCAAAGCTCGTTTATCTCCACGATATTGTGCGAGGACACGACCATTGTCGCCTGCCTGTCGATAAGCTCGTTGACGATGATCTGCTTGATGAATTTGCGCATCGCGGGGTCGAGCCCGTCGAACGCCTCGTCCAGCAGAAGGTATTTCGTGTTGCAGGAAAGCCCGATGATTACGACCGCCTGACGCTTCATTCCCTTTGAGAACTCACTCATGCGCTTGTTTTTCGGGAGCTGAAGCTGCGCGACGAGCCTGTTGTAGATCTCGAACGAGAAGCTGTCGTAATAGCTCGCGTAGAACTTCGCCAGGCCGTCCAGCGTGAATTTCGTGAACTGAACCGTCTCGTCGTTCACAAAGAAGATCTTGCTTTTCGCGACGGGATTGTCGAACGCGTCCTCGCCGTCGATTTTAACGCTTCCCTGTTCGGTGCGGTATACTCCGCACATCATTCGCAGCAGCGTGGATTTGCCCGCGCCGTTCGAGCCGAGGAAGCCGTAAATGCAGCCGTCCGGGATAGTTATCGAGATGTTGTCCAGCGCCTTGAAGCCGCTGCCCTCCTCGACCTTGCCCAAGCCCTTTTTGGCGAACACCATGCTGGCGTTTGTTATTTCAATCATCTGTAATCACCTCTGTTTTTAAAAATCAAAAATCGCCCGCGCGCTGAACTATGCCGATAAGCGTGTTCAGCGGAACGCCCGCCTTGAGCAGCTCGCGAGCCTTTTCCTCGAAGTCCTTTGTCAGCGCTGTGTCCGCCTTGCCGCTTTGCTGCGCGACAAAGCTGCCCTTGCCCGCGACGGTGTAGATTATCCCGTCGCGCTCCAACATCTGGTACGCCTTCGAGACGGTGTTAGGGTTCAGTCCAAGCTGCTGCGCCAGCGCCCGCGACGGCGGGATCTGGTCGTTTTCCTTCAGCACCCCGCGCGAGATGTCGCTGCACACCGCGCGGAAAATCTGCTCGTAGATCGGCACCCTGCCTGTTACGTCTATGCTTATCAATTTCTTTCACCCCTTTGTGTTAGTTGGTTGGCTGTTAACTTGTTGTTTGTTAGTTTGTTGCTTGCACTATTCTAACTAGTACAATTATATAACATAGTACGCTGTTTGTCAATACCCGGTTGCGAAGTTTGTGAAATCTAAACAAAATTCCCTTGACAATTTGTAAGAAATGTGCTATAATATCTCTAGCGTCTTTCCCCTTCCCCGGCGGGGAAACACCCGGAGAATTGAACGAGGTCGCGTTATGATGCTGAAAACACCCGACAAAGGCGATTTGCGCCGCATAAAAAAGCTCTACCGCGCGGCGTTTCCGCGGGTGGAGCGCAAGCCTTTTCATATGATACTTCGCCAATGCAAAAAAGGCGAAGCGGAGCTGTTCGCCGCAAAAACTGACAGCGGTGATTTCGCGGGGCTTGCCGTCGTCGTAAAAAACGCCGATATCGCAATGTTGGATTATTTCGCGGTGCAGCCGGAGCTCCGCGGGCAGGGCGTCGGCTCGGCGGCGCTGAAAACGCTGATGGAGCGCTACGCCGACCGCCGCTTCATTCTCGAAATCGAGGCGGTGAACGTCCCGTGCGATAACCTCGAAGCCCGCGAAAAACGCCGCCGCTTTTACCTCAACAACGGAATGACAAGCGCGGGCTTTACCGCGCACGTGTTCTTCACCGACCTTGAGGTTCTGACCGCCGGAAAGCCCGTGACCTTTGAAGAATACCGTGAGCTTTATCGCAGCCACCTCGGCGAAATGGCGCTGAAGAAAGTGTCTCTCAACAAATAAAAACGGCTCCCGAATGGGAGCCGTTCTGACTTTTTACTTTTAAATGAAAGCGTAGCCGGACTTGCCGCTCTTCTTAACGGAGTACATCGCGTCGTCGGCCTTACCGATGAGGTATTCAACGCGCGTGTTGTAGT
>JAIDPG010000300.1 GCA_029062865.1 Oscillospiraceae bacterium | reverse complement strand
ATCTTCAACTCGATAAGAAAGTTTATCGTATTCCAGTTGACGATAAACGTGGCGGCGGTTCTGGTATCGTTCGTCTGCCCGCTTATCGGCGTCGAAAGCCCGCTTAACGTTATCCAGATACTTTGGGTAAACCTCGTTATGGACACGCTCGCGGCGCTGGCGTTCGGCGGAGAGCCGCCTTTGGAGCGCTTTATGCGCGAGAAGCCCAAACGCCGCAACGAGCCGATCATCAGCAAGTATATGATGTCGGAGATAGCCGTAGGCGCGGGCTGGACGTTTATTCTGTCGATCGCGATGCTGATTTTGGGCGCGTTCCCGAAGGACAGCGCAACGAGCTTTTTGGAGCAGTGGGGCTGGCTGCGAGATGATGTTGCCGCGGGCTTTTCCGAGCAGCACGCGATACTCCACACGGCGTACTTCGCGTTCTTCATCTTCGTCGCGGTATTCAACGCGTTCAACGCGAGAACGGAAAAAGCTAACCTGTTTGACAACCTCGGCAGAAACAAGGGCTTCCTGACGGTGTTCGGCATAATCGCCGTCGTGCAGATCCTGATGACGTACCTCGGCAGAGGAATTCTCTCGGGTTGGGGCTTAAACCTCACGGAATGGCTCGTAGTGCTGGCTCCCGCGATCTCGATAATCCCGATAGACCTCATCAGAAAAGCGTGCGTAGGCGCGGGGAAAAAGGATTAAGTAAACAATTGTTTTCCCCCGCGGAGCGAGGGAGAAACAAAAAATATTATCTTCACGGAGGACAAAATTATGGCTGTAAATCTTTCTAAGGGTCAGAGAGTTTCTCTCGACAAATCTGTAACAATGGCAAGGATCGGCTTGGGCTGGGACACCAACCGCTATGACGGCGGACAGGACTTCGACCTCGACGCGTGCGTGTTCCTGCTCGGCGCGAACGGCAAGGTGCTTAAAGACGAGGACTTTGTGTTCTACAACAACCTCTCCGCGAGAAACGGCGCGGTAGTTCACACGGGCGACAACAGAACCGGTGAGGGCGACGGCGACGATGAGGCTATCATCATCGACTTCTCGAAGGTTCCCGCGGAGATTGAGAAGATCGCGGTTACGGTAACTATCTTCGACGCGGCGCAGAAAAACCAGAACTTCGGACAGGTTTCCAACTCCTATGTAAGAGTAGTGAAAATCGACAACCCCGACGACGTTGGCGGCGAGGAGGTTCTCCGCTTTGACCTCGTTGAGGAGTTCTCGATCGAGACGGCGCTTGTTGTCTGCGAGATCTATCGCTACAACGGCGACTGGAAGTTCAACGCGGTAGCCGCGGGCTATCAGGGCGGACTTGAAGCGCTTTGCAGAACCTATGGAGTAAATGTATAACTAATGACTAACAACTGTTCGGGGGTGGCTTATGGATCTAAATGAACTTATTTCAAAGGCTTCCCCGAACAGCGAGGTCGTGCTGCCGTCCGGGGAGTTCGAGGGTCCTTTGATCATCGACAAGCCCCTGCGCGTTCGGGGGAAAACCACAACGATCTGGGCGAAGCGCTCTCCCGTCATTGAGATAAAGTCGGGCGGCGTAACGCTGGAGGATATCCGCGCGGAAATAACCGAGGGGAGCATTGAAGCGCCCGCGGTGATTGCCTCCGCCGCCTGCGCGGTGAGGAACGTCGAAGTGCTGGGGCGCGTCAGCGGCTTCGGCGCGGAGGACGGCTTTTTTGACGTACCAAGAACACTCGCTCTCGGAGCGTTCCCCTCAAACGCCGAGAATACATATCGGCTTGAGGTGAATGTCCCCGCGAGAACGGAGATACAGTGCGAGCTCCGCGAGGTGACGTTCGAGCCGAAGACGCTCGAGGCGGGCAGAAACACGCTGACGATAAAGCTCGGCGAGATCACGGCGATGACATTTTTGTACGCCGAGGTACTGTTCAAGTCGAGGTTTACGCGGCGCGTTTATCTCACGGGAAAGCCCGACGCTTCGGTTCCCAAAGCCGAGCTGAAGGAAATCTACGCCGCTCAGGAGCGGCTGGACGAGTTCATCTCGGACGCGGAGGAATACGAGGCGCAGCTTGAAGTGCCGATGACCGACGTTATCGCGAACGTCGCGGGGAGACAGCTTAATCACGAGCTCCCGACGCTTGATATGAAGCGCGGGCAGCGCGTCGGGCTGCTGCAATACCTCGGCGAGCAGTTTGAGGTGTGGTTCACGGCAAATATGGCGCAGGGAATTGAGATAGACCCGTACGTCTTTCTGCTGCAAGCGGGAGACAGGGCGAGCGGCGACGAGGGTCTGGTGTTCTTCGGGAACGCCCGCTCGAAAAACGGCGAGGCGCAATACTTCCCCGAGGACGGGCACGTCGCGATAGACCTCACAAAAGTGCCCCCGGAGATACAGAAGATCGCGCTCGCGTACTCGGTCTACGACGGCGGAGCGTCCAAGAATTTCCGCTCGGTAAGCTCTCCGAGAGTCTCGCTGAGAGTCGGCGAGGAGCGCGTGGTTTTCAACATAGAGGGTCTCGGCGATGAGGCGACAATAGTCGCTATGGAGTTTTATCGCTACAAGGGCGAGTGGAAGATCTCGGCGGTGGGCGCGGGCTTCAGAGACGGTCTCGCGAAGCTCTGCAATCATTACGGCATCGAAGTAGAATAATTGAATTAAGCGGTTACCTGAGCGCCATTGTTTTTGCGAAGCAAAAACAATGCTAGCAATGAGCGTTCGTCAAGCCCGAAGGGCGCAGACGAATGCCATTGCGGTCTGCAAAGAAATCCACTCGCGAAGCGAGGGGGTTTCTGCTGACCGGGCGATTTTAAAATAGGAGTTGAAAGCATTTGGCACAACAGGAGTTCACGAGATATGTCGGCTATGACGATGCCGACGCGTTTCGGGCGTTTCTGATAGACAAATATGTCAGCGTTCAGAAGGGCGGGCTGTTCTTCAAGGAAAAGCTCCCCGCGCCGTCGACGGACGAGATAGCTAAGGCGGCGAATTACACGGCGGCGAGCTTCGACAACGCTGCGGACATCAAGAAAAGCCTCGAAATGTGGCTGCACGACGCGAATATCCCATGCGACAGCGGAGCGCTGTCCGAAGTAATGGCGAAAGCCGTCGCGGAGTGCGGCGTGAACAAAAAGAACACGTATTTCGTAATGCTGTGCTGGCTGATGAAGTACCTCGGAACAAGACCCTCGGCGGTGCTGTTTGTCGGCTCGGCGACGCTTAGGGAGCTGTATTTCCTGTATATGTTGTTCACGGCGGGCGTAAAGGTGACGCTTGTAAGCTACGGGCTCGACAAGGATTTCGACAAGCTGCCGTACCAAACTAAAATCTACCTCAAGGACGGCAAGGAGAAAGCGCCGATACAGATAGACTTCGAGAAGATCGACCTGTCTAAGGAAGCCCAACTCTCCGAAATGCGCGCGGCGGCAAGTCGCGTCTCGGGAATGGTAAAGCGAATGGACACCACCGCGGCGGGTATCTTCGAGGACGTTCTCAAGGACAGGAAAAAGCGCGTCATCCAGAGCGGCGGCGTTTACTCCGACGAGGGAGATATCCCCGTGGTCTCGGCGGCGCTTATCGGCTATGACGAGGAGACGGTCTACACAAATATGCTCGTGAAGTTCAAGGAGAGCTTCGCGGGGCTGAAAAAGCAACTTATCTTTATTGAAAAAACGCTTGATAATCCAAACGCCGAGGAAGTCCGCGCGCTTGGCACGATCTCGCGATCAAGCACCGCGGATATGATAGACGGGCTTGCTATGGCAATCGACCTGAAAGGCGACAAGACCCGAACGGCTCTCGCGCAAAAGGCGCTTCGGGAGCTTCTCAACGAGCTGAACACGGGCAACCAGACCGTCGTGATGAATTACGGCAACAAGCTCGTCACGTGGCTTTATCGCTGCACGCAGGCGAGGAAATACTCCGTCCAGTACGAGGACACGCCCGTTGTGCTCTATTACGGCGACATCTCGCAGTCCGAGATGTATTTCCTGAATTTAATGACGCAGTGCGGCTTCGACACGGTTTACATAAGCCCGAACAAGAAGAATATGCAGACGGTCATTGACAAGAACCTCGGCGGGCTTATGCAGATCTTCGAGCTGCCCCAAAGCAAGGACAGCGGAAGCTATCCTACAAAGGCAATAAAGACAAAGGTAGCGACGGTGGCGTATAACGCCGAGCGCGATCTCGACACAATGCTCTACGGCGGCGACACGGGAATTTACAGGAGCTTCCAGTTCCCGAACAGCCAGAGTGTCACGCTGAAAACGACGTTCGAGGAAATTGCCATTTTGTGGAAGCAGGAAGCGCGGTTCAGGACTGGCTTCGCGACATCGGGAAACCTCGTCTCCGTACCGAACATCTTCGCGAAGATAAGCGGCGTGGAGAACGGGAACATTAACACGTATTGGGACGACGTGCGCTCGAAGCTCACGCCCGAGACGCTCCTCAACATCAAGAAAAAAAATCCCGCCGAGGAGGCGCAGCCCGATCTCTCCGTTTATCGGCAATTCTACCGCAACGGAGAAATCGACGTTGAAAAGTTCAAGGCGAGCACGCTGAATAAGTTCAGCTATCTTCCGGACAGGCTCCAGGATATGCTGCTGTATAAGCTTCAGGAAACGGCTTCGAGCGGCTTCATAAAGCTTCAGGGAGATGAGCTGATGTGCAGCGTGCTGCACTTCGGAACCTGCCTCAACAAGGGCTTCACGCAGCTGATACAGCGGTTTGACTTCACGCGGAAGATTCCGAAGCTGATTTGTATTGACGCGGTGGAGGACACGTTCTCGCTGTGGGAGTGCATACAGCTTGTGCTGTGCAACCTCATCGGCTTTGATATTTTAGTGTACACGCCGACGGGGTATAAAAACATTGAAACATTCGTGTCTAACGACGCGTTTGAAGAGCATATAATGAACCAATTTTTGTACGACGTGGAGGTTCCGAAATTCAAAATACCCTCCGAGGACAAGAACGGCGGTTTTTTCGGAAGGCTGTTCGGGAAGCATTGACGCAGCGTTGCTGCAAGAGCAGCGTTGCGGCGAGGACATAAATTTCAAAAAGTGTCAGGATTTTCGAAGAAAATCCTGACCGGTTCCCTCAGCGCTGCAGAGCGAGCGCCGCGAGCGGAGCAGTGGTGAGGGAATTTTGAAATTTAAAATTAAAATAAGGAGGAAAAAATGGGATTACAATTCACACCGGGAGCGGGCGTTCAGCCGCAGGCACAGCCCGAAATACAGGCAGAGGGCACCGTTGTAACAACGGCAGCGCAGAAAGCGGAAGCGGCGGCTCTTGACGCGAAGATTGAGGAGGTCAAGAACTTCAACATCGTCGTAAAAACCGATGAGATCAAGCAGCAGCTGGCTTCAAGCGAGGAGATCGACAAGCTCGTCTCGACGATAAACGTCAACGACCCGAACACTATCGTAAAGTTCGGTGCGGAAGCGGCGGATCAGATCTCGGCGGCTTCGGATCAAGTCTTGAATTCGATGAGTATTCAGCAGATAAACGACACCGGAGTTATGATGAAGAACCTCGCGGCTATCATGGATCAGTTCGACGCGAAGGAGCTTGAGGACAAGCCGGGTCTGTTCGCGAAGCTCAAGAAGAACCTCGAAAAGATACTCAACAAGTATGACACAATGGGTAAGGAGATCGACAAGATCTACGTTCAGCTCAAGGGCTACGAGACCGAGATCGAGGCGGCGAACGTCAAGCTAGACAATATGTACGAGGCGAACATCGGCTACTATCAGCAGCTTTGCAAGTATATCCTCGCGGGCGAGCAGGGCGTTAAGGAGCTCGATCAGTTCATCGCTGACTATCAGCAGAAAATTGCCGCAAACCCCGATGACCACGCGCTTTCTATGGATCTGTCGAACCTCCAGCAAATGCGCGAGATGCTCGATCAGCGCGTAATGGACTTGAAGATCGCGGAGAACGTAGCGCTCCAGACCGTGCCGATGCTGAAAACAATGGAGTACTCCAACCTCAACCTCGTGCGGAAGATCAACTCGGCGTTTATCATCACGATGCCGGTATTCAAGCAGTCGCTCGCGCAGGCGATTATGCTGAAAAGGCAGAGAATTCAGGCGGAGAGCATGAAGGCTCTTGACGAGAAAACCAACGAAATGCTCATCAAGAACGCGCAGAACACCGTGGAGCAGTCCAAGATGATCGCGCAGATGTCGTCAACGTCGTCGATCAAGGTAGAGACGCTCCAGCAGACCTGGCAGACGATCGTCAACGGCATTGACGAGGTGAACAATATCCAGGAACAGGCAAAGGTAAAGCGCAAGGAAGACGCAAAGGCGCTTGAGGACATCAAGGCGGACTACAAGAAGCGTATGAAGG
>JAIDPG010000030.1 GCA_029062865.1 Oscillospiraceae bacterium | reverse complement strand
ATCTGGTAGAGCGCCACCTTGCCAAGGTGGAGGTAGCGAGTTCGAGCCTCGTAATCCGCTCCACTAGTAATTACAAAACGCCCTCGGCGAAGCCGAGGGCGTTTTGTAATTACGCCGTGGCTTCGCGCGCGCCGCTTCGCGGCACGCGTTCAGCTCACGGCTAAGGCGCGTTTTGCGGTATGTCTCGCTTTGCGCGAAATACCGCAAAACGCGCGGTGCTGACACATCGCCCTCATGTGGCTTGCGGTCGTTTTCCCGCCCGGAGCGCGGCTCTTGCTTCTTGCCTCTAGCAGCGCCCGCAGTTTGAACATCCGTTGCAGATCGGCTTGCTTCCGCACATTGCGCAATTTTCGCCGTATTTCGGAACATACAGCCTGTCTTCGGGGATTTCATTGCCGAAAACGTCCGCTAGCCTCCACTCTATCGGCTTGCCCGAAAAGCTCATCCCCGACTTGAACGCCATTTCGCTTTGTTTCAGCTTTTTCGGGAGGACGTAGCGCCTGCCGTCCTTGATGAAAACCGTGCCCGTCTCGATAAAGCAAAACGTGATATTCCGGCTTTTGCACTCGGCTTGGAGGCTCTTCACCCAATCGAAATCGCAGGGTCTCGCGCCGCCGTAATTCTCGCCGCCGCAGATCACCTGCTCAATCTTGCCGCTGTCGAGATACTTCCCGACGCTCACCCTGCCGATAAACGGCGCACACATTATTCCCTTGTGCTTGAACGGCAAATCCAGCAAAATCGGGATCCGCTCGTCGGCGCGGGATTGGTTTTCGCACGTTACGTTCAGCATCACGTTTTCAAAACCCTCGCCCCAATCCCTCGGGAGGCACTCCAAAACGCGCTGTGGACGCTTTGTGAGCAAGAAGAATTTCACATCGGGGCGGCGACGCATTATTTCCCATGCCTCGGCGCGCCACTCATCCGCCTCCTTCAAGAAGAAATCGGAAGTCATACAAACGCGGATAAGCTCGCCGCTTTGGATTTTGTAATCGCCGCCTCGCGTCTTCCGAAGTGGGTAATTGAACGCGGACTTTGTACGGAAAATATCCGCGCCGTTTTTATCCCTCTGCTCGTCGAGAAAGTACATATAACAGTTGTCGCAGCCCTCGGAGCATTTTACACAGCCGTGCCACGGGTTCCAGATATCGTGCATTTTGTCCTCCGTTTTTTTATACCAATCGTATGCAGACTTGAATTTTAACACTTATCCTGTTAAAGATCTCACGTTGTCAATATTGTAGCATATCCGGGCGAATTTGTCAACGCTTCAGTTCATTCAAAACCTCCGCAATATCCTCGTCGATCAGTATCGACCGCTCGTAAATTTCCTTCGGGGCGCTTGCCTCGCCGAAGTTCAGGCACGCGTAGGTCGCGTTGGGGTTTTCGTGAGTTAATTGCCAGAACGGATATTTGATGATGGCGGGCGTGTTATAGCCCACGCCGAGTTCTAAATACAAAACACGCGTGTTTTTCCGCGAACGAACAAAATCGGAATAGCGCTCCGCCGCCTTGTGCCAGCCCTCGTCCTCGATGAATTTGTCGTCGACGCGGAGGTTCATTACAAGCGGCTTTCCGCAATGCGGGCACTTCGGCAGCAGCTCGGATGGGATTTTCATATCGCGCTGGCTCTCGCACATTTCACGAATGATCTCCTCGTTGTCAAAAGTTTCGTTTCGGCACGGTTCGGAACATTGAAACAAGCCGTAATCCCCTTGCGTGTAAAACAGCCGCTTTTTGTCGAATCCGGCTTTTTGAAAACAGTAGTCGACGTTTGTGGTTATCACAAAATAATCCTTGCTTTCCACAAGTGAAAGCAGATCTCTGTAAACCGGTTTAGGTGGCTCCGTAAAACGGTTCAGCATTATGTTCCTGCTCCAGAAGGCCCACATTTCCTCCGGCGTTTCAAAGGGATAAAAGCCGCCGGAATACATATCGCTAAAGCCGTATTTTTCCTCGAAATCGGCGAAATGCTCTCGAAAACGCTCGCCGGAATACGTAAACCCAGCCGCCGTCGAAAGCCCCGCCCCCGCGCCGATCACTACCGTTTCGGCGGCTTCAAGCGCGGATCTCAGGCGCTCGATTTTCTTCGAGCAGTCGCCTGTAGATGGCGTAGTCATCAGCCTTGAAAACATTGAAGATCACCTCGATATTCTGATTTTCCCGCAGAAATTCACTGACCGTTTCAACGGCAAGCTCCGCGGCTTTTTCGTTCGGGAAATGAAATTCCCCCGTTGAGATACAACAGAACGCGACGCTTGAAACTCCGCTTTGCAGAGCGATTTTCAGGCACTCGCGATAGCAGGAGCGCAGCTGCTCACAATGCTCGTCGGTAAGCCGACCGCCGACGAACGGTCCTACCGTGTGGATAATTTTCTCGCACGGGAGATTATAGGCGGCGGTGATTTTCGCGCGTCCTACGGGCTCTTCATAGCCTTGCTTCGCCATAATTTCCGCGCACTCCAGCCGAAGCCGCACGCCCGCAAAGGTGTGTATCGCGTTGTCGATGCAGCCATGGCACGGGCAGAAGCAGCCGAGCATTCCCGAGTTCGCGGCGTTGACGACAGCGCCGCATTTCAGCCGCGTGATGTCGCCCTGCCACAAGTAAATCCGCGGCTTTATCGGCGTTAAGTCCTTGTAGTTTACAACGCCCTTTTCGGCAATCATTTCGCGGAGGAGCTCGTCCTGGACTTCGAGAAAATCCTCCGAAACCGGCTTCGGAGCGCGGACGTTCACAAGGCTTTGGAACAGGCGAAAGCGCTCCTCCCCGCTGTCGGGGACAGCGATATTTTTATAGTCCGTGTTTTCGGACAGAAGCCGGCTTATCAAATAATCAAGCTTATCGGTCAAATTCATAACTTGCTCCTTTGCCGTATTCGATGTTATTGTTTTTTATTTTTCGCTTTTTCTTTGATAATATCTTAACACATTTTTTTGCGTCTGTAAAGTACGCACTTTTTAATTACTCGGTTACTTTTTTGTTACCTTTGCACCGTGACGGGAAAAAACGGTAAAAATTTTTTCTTGTAACAACCGATTTATTGCCACTTTCCTGACATAGGCAGGGAAAACAGCTTGAAAAAACTATGATCGGCTTTTCTCTTGACTTTTGATCGCGTATATATTATAATTAAGATATAACATTCCATTATGAACTATTGGAGGAATACAATGCTGACAAAGGACGAAATGCCCGCCTGCCCCGTTGCGACGACCGTCGCGCTTATCGGAAGCAAGTGGAAGCTGCTTATTATGAGAAATCTTCTTTCCCGACCGTGGAGATTCAACGAGCTGCGCCGCGATCTTGCGGGAATAAGCCAGAAGGTGCTTACCGACAGTCTGCGCTCTATGGAGGAGGACGGGATTATTATCCGTACTGTCTATCCCGAGGTGCCGCCGCGTTTAGAGTATTCGCTTTCCGAGCTCGGAGAATCAATGCGCCCGATAATGGACGCTATGGAGGTCTGGGGGACGGAGTATAAGAAGAACAAGGCGTAAAGATCAAAAAAGCGAAGGCGGTTTGCTGCCTTCGCTTTTTATTATCAGTAATTCTTTATCTCGTAAACAAACCCGTTGCCGAGGAGGACGTATTTACCGCTGATCCAAACCACTTCCTCGCCGGTGTTGTTTAGCGTGTCAAATGGTTTGAAAGCGGTTTCGCTTTCAACATCGCAAATGAACATACCCTTGTCGGTTTTTACGTACACCTTGTTGTAGGCAAACCAGACGTTTTGAAGAGTACCGTCGGGGATTTCGCAGGTGAAAAGCACATTTTTGTGTGTATGATCGAACACAACCATAGTGTCGTCCTCGGTTATTCCCGTGCCGAGCCCGCTGCCCATATAAAAATCCTTGAAGGTATACTCGGCGAGATAATCGAGCGGCTTTCTGTCTTCGCAATCGTGCGCCTTACCCTCATCGGTGATACAATAATCTCCGACAAGCTTTTTGATCTTCACCTGTCCGACCTCAAAGCCCCATTCTCTATCCTCATAATAATACACATAGTCTCCATCCATTATAGACTTATCAAATCTACCGAGCGGAAATTCTGTATGATCCCAAAATTGGTGTTCCAGCTTGAGGCTTAAGCCCTCCGCGTCAAGCGCGTAAAAGTGATAGCGAGAACCTATGCGAACCTCGGTAATTCTGTCGCCGAAGTCCATATAACCTGAGAATGTTCTGGGATTGCCTTCCTTGCTGAGCACAATTTCGCCGTCATTTCCAACTGCCTTGTACATTATATAGTTGCCGTTCACCGCAAGGATCCCGTCGCCGTTAAGATAGTCATATGATAAGTTTTCAAGCGTCGTGATGTTGGGGTCTATACCGTAAGACACCTTGACCTCGTAGGCATCAGCTCGGAACATCACGATCTCGTTATCGTTCGTCAGCACTATGAACGCGCGGTCTCCCATGCGCATTTCCTTGATGTTGCCGGAAACGGTGTCGGGCTGATTTTCGCCATTGATCCTGCTTATGAACTTGTACGCCTCCAGCCCGTCGAACTTCGGGTAAACAAGCTGATCGGTCTGCGCTGGCTTGCTTGTTTCGGTGTTGGAAGCGGCGGGCTTTGAAGTATTCGCCGCGGAAGGCTTAGAGGTATTCGACGGCTTTGACGTATTCGTCGAAGCGCTGTAAGACGGCTTGCTTTCGGTCTTGTCCTTGGAATTATTCGCGATAAGAACCCCCGCGGTCACTCCCCCGCCGACTACAACGGCGGCGCAAGCGCCCGCGATTATTTTTGCCTTGAGTGTGTTAAGCATGGCTTTTCCTCCTTGTTGCGCGGTGTTTGTCACGTATTCGGAGGGAACTTGTGTATTCGTCGGAGCTTTGATTTGGGCATTTAATTCGAGCGGAACATTCGGAACGGGCGTGTTTTCCGCCTCGGCTCTGAAGAGGCGCGTCAAGGTCGGGATAAATACAACGCCGTGGAGCTTGTCCTTGTTTTCTTCCTCATAGCGCATTATTGCCTCCTTGATCTTCGCGCGGGCGACTTTAAGGCGGTAAAGCACGGTCTTCTCGTGAACGTCCATAAGCTCGGCTATCTCGGCGGCGGTCATCTCGTCGAAGTAATACAAGATTATCGTCCTGAACTGCTCCTCTGAAAGCGCTTTCTCAATAATCTCCATTATGATTTTGCGTTTCGCGATGTCCGTGACGTACTCCTCGGGAATGAGGCTGTCGTCGGGGATATTTTCCAGCAGCTCCTCGCCGTTTTCCGCCAGATGGCTGTTTGAAACCGTTCTGATGTAGTTTTTGCACTTGTTCGCGGCGATTCTGTTCAGCCAGCTTTGTATGCCGCCGAAGTCCGCCAGCGTGCCGAGCTTCTCAAACGCCGTGAAATACGTTTCCTGCATAACGTCCTTTGCATTCTCCTCATTTCGGAGAAGATTTATGCAGTTGAACCACACGCCGCCCTTTGTCTGCTCGTAAAGCTTTTCAAACGCCGCGTTGTCGCCGCTTGCCGCCATTTTTGCCAATTCCGTAATATTTTCCACCGGGATCTCCTCCTTACACAATGTTCCCTTTTATTATAACACATCTCGGAGGAGAAAAAGATAAATTTTTATAAAAGAATTTTTCATTCACTGTTCTTCCCGACGTATACGGGGAGAACAGAAGCAGCCCCGCCAAAACGGCGGGGCTTTGTCATATATTAACCAAACCAATGATAAAAATCTATTCATCGGCAACGAAAAGATCAAAAAGCTCGTCAAGGTGCTCGTAGTCGTAAACGTTTCCTTTATATGTCACTTTAACATTCGTGCAGCCGTTGAACGCGGTAATCGCGAGCTTTGTTACTTTATCGGGAAGTGTGATATCGGTAAGCGAGGTGCAGTCCTCAAACGCGCCGCTCTTGATCTCTGTCAGGGTAGCGGGAAGAGTGATGTTCTTAAGGCTCGTGCAGCCGTTGAACGCGTTATACGATATCTCCTCAACGCCGTTGGGGAGCACAATACTTTCAAGGCTTGTGCAGGTGATAAACGAGCCTGTTCCGATGACTTTGATGTTATTGCCCGCGAATGTCACGTCATTAAGGCTTGTGCATCTCTCAAAAACGATCTCAAATTCCTTAACGTTTGCGGGAATTATGACGCTTTCAAGGCTCTCGCAGCCGTAAAACGTGTTCCACATCTTCTCGGTGCTTTCGGGGAGTTTAACGTTTTTAAGGCTTTTGCAGTTGTCAAACACGAATTCAAAATCAGTTTCGCCTTCGGGAATAATTACGTTATCAAGGCTTATGCAGTCCGTAAATGCCCCGTAGCCGATGCTTGTAACGCTGTCGGGAATATGAATGGTCTCCAGATTTTCAAGATACCCGAAAGCCGCATAACCGATCCTTTCAATCCCCTCGGGCAGTACGATCTCTTTTGCATTGTTGGTCCTGCCAAATTGGCTAAACACATAGTCAAATTCCGACCCGTGAACGGGGTCCTCGACCGCCAGCACCTTGTTGCCGTCAAGCTCGGAGGGCACGACAATATACTCCTCGTTGCCGTTGTATTTCGAAATTGTTATCCCATCACTGATATGCATATACTCCCATAGCCCCGGAGCCGGTTCCGGCGTGTCGGTGTGCTGAGAGTATTGCGGCAGAGACGCAGCGCCGCCGCTCGACGGAAGGCTGTTTCCGCCTGCCGTACCCGATGACGCCGCGAACGAGGGCTGCGACGTCACGGGGATTTGAGGATTCTTAGAATTGTTCGCGATAACAACTCCCGCGGTAACTCCCCCGCCGACTACTACCGCAGCGGCGCACGCGCCCGCAATAATTTTTGCTTTAAGTGTGTTTAACATAGCTTTTCCTCCTGTTTTCGCGGCGGCTGCCGCTTGATCGGAGGGAACAAGGTTTTGTGTGTTAGGAGGTATCATAAAATCAAGCGTCAAGTTCGGCACTGGGGTGTTCTCCGCTTCGAGCTTGAACAGCCGCGTCAAAGTCGGGATAAACACAACGCCGTGGAGCTTGTCCTTGTTTTCCTCTTCATAGCGCATTATTGCCTCCTTGATCTTCGCTCGGGCGACTTTAAGGCGATAAAGCACGGTTTTCTCGTGAACGTCCATAAGCTCGGCTATCTCTGCGGCGGTCATCTCGTCGAAGTAGTAGAGGATTATCGTCCTGAACTGCTCCTCGGAAAGCGCTTTCTCGATAATTTCCATAATTATCCTGCGCTTTGCGATGTCCGTGACGTACTCCTCGGGAATGAGACTGTCGTCGGGGATATTCTCGAGAATTTCCTCGCTGTCCTCAACAAGCGCGCTGTTCGCCTTGGACTTGATGAAGTTTTTGCACTTGTTAGCCGCGATCTTGTTAAGCCATCCCTGAACTCCCGAAAAATCGGAAAGTGAAGCGAGCTTCTCAAACGCCGCGAGATAGGTGTCCTGCATAATGTCACGGGCGTTTTCCTCGTTCTTCAAAAGGCTCTTGCACGTAAACCAAACGCCGCTTTTCGTCAGCTCGTAAAACCGCTCGAAAGCCGCGTTATCGCCGCCTGCCGCCAGCCTTGCCAACTCCGGAAT
>JAIDPG010000003.1 GCA_029062865.1 Oscillospiraceae bacterium | reverse complement strand
GCTCATATCGTTGGTAAGCTCCACCCGCGTTATCGTCACGAAGCCGTCCGCGACGCGAGGATCCTTCACCCCGCTGACCGCCGCCGAGATCTCCCGCCGAATATCCTCGCCGAGCCGTTTAATGTTAAAGTTAGCCATATTAGCCTCCTTTTTTAGGAAAACGCCAAATACTTTTTGCGGTTTTCCCCGCCCTCGGCGAGGAAGATCCGCGGTTTAGTCCTTATATTCTTCCATAATATACGCCTCAAAAATATCGCCTTCCTTGATGTCGGTGAACTTTTCGAGACTGATGCCGCACTCGAAGCCCGCGGCTACTTCCTTTACGGAATCCTTGAAGCGCTGGAGACCCGCGATCTTGTCGTCGCCGAGGATAATTCCGTCGCGGACGATGCGCACCTGACCGCTTCTCGCGACCTTGCCGTCAAGAACATACGAGCCCGCGACAATGCCGATGCCCGTGATCTTGAATACCTGGCGTACTTCCACTCGCCCAAGCTGCACCTCGCGGAACTTCGGCGCGAGCATTCCCTTCATCGCCGCCGTGACGTCCTCTATCGCGTCGTAGATAACGCGGTAAAGGCGCACTTCTACGCCCTCGCGCTTTGCGGATTCCTCCGCCGACGGGTGCGGTCTTACGTTAAAGCCGACGATGATAGCGCCCGCAGCCATAGCGAGCATTACGTCGCTTTCGCTTACAGCACCGACCGCGCCGTGGATCACGCGCACGCGAACCTCGTCGTTCGTTATCTTCTCAAGCGACTGCTTTACAGCCTCTACCGAGCCCTGAACGTCCGCCTTTACAATTATCGGCAGCTCCTTGACCTCGCCCTGCTCGATAGACGAGAACAGATTGTCGAGCGTGACCTTCTGGTAGCTCTTGAACTGCTCCTCCTTTGCCTCGCGCTTGCGCTTTTCAACGAGCTCGCGGGCAAGCTTTTCGTCCTCGACCGCGTTGAACGTGTCGCCAGCGGACGGGACCTCGGAAAGTCCCATGATCTCAACGGGAACGGACGGACGCGCCTCGGTGACGGTCTTGCCCTTGTCGTCACGCATTACGCGCACTCTGCCGACGGAAGCGCCCGCGATGAGAACGTCACCCGTGTGGAGCGTGCCGTTCTGGACGAGCAAGGTCGCGATAGGTCCCCTGCTCTTGTCAAGCCGCGCCTCAATAACCGCGCCGGTCGCGAGGCGGTTCGGATTTGCCT
>JAIDPG010000299.1 GCA_029062865.1 Oscillospiraceae bacterium | reverse complement strand
GCGGGGTTTTCCGGCAAAATTCATTCCGAGGACAAAAAGTGTTTTCAATGGTATTCCCCCGCCAAAGGCGGGGGAAACGCAATTTACAAGTTTAGCACGAATTCCAATGCAGCGTCAACGCTCCCGGAATTAAACCCGGAAATATCCTCGTTGGAGGGGTTTTCGACAAATTCCGTCAGCAGGAAGCTCTCGATGCCGAGGGATCTTGTCGGGAGAATGTCCTCGGGGACGCTGTTTCCTATCATAACGCAGTCCACAGGCTCTCTGCCGAGCTTTTGGAGGATCTCGGTGAAGTACTTTGGATTCGGCTTGCAGAATGTGCTGTTGTCGTAATGCGTTATGTACGTGAAATCCTCGCCCGAAAGCCCGACCCAAGCAAGGCGCGTCATCACGGCGCACTCCGGGAAAAGCGGGTTTGTCGCGAGGACAATTTCAGCGCCCGCGCTTTTCAGCTTTTCGATCATCGGCTTGTGGTTCGGGACGTATTTAAGGCACGCCTTCACCGCGTCGAATTCCTTTGTGTAAAAATCGTCGCAGAACTCTCTCGCGTCGACCTTATCGGGGAACGCCGCGCGGAAAACCTCCCAGAACGCCTCGCTGTTGAGGCGCGAGCCATCGTTTTCCGCCATCGCCTTTGTTCCCCTCCAGACGTTCTTCACAACGCCGTCGGGATCGTAGCCGTAGGGCGCGAGCTTTTTGCACAAGCCGCCGAAATACAGCTTGATAAACTCATCCTGTTCGAACGGCAAAAGCGTGCCGTCCAGATCAAACATCACCGTTTTTTTCATTCTTCTCCTCCGTTTTGCTTTGGGCGCGTTTTTTGCGCTCCTCGCGCTTTTTCAGCTTTTCGTTATACGCGCTGATGTCGTCCTCCGAAGCCTCGAAAACGCTTCTTGTTACCGTGTAATTGTTATCGGTAACCCGCGCCGCTTTCAATTTTATAAGAAACTCGCCGTCCGCTTCACAGCTTGAAATCGTCTTGCAGCTTTTTCCGCTGCTGAACAGCCATTGCCGCGGCTTTAATTTCCCACCGCATTTTGGGCACGGAATTTCGACGACTCGCCTGTTGAACGTCAGTTTCATGAGATCGTCAACGTCAGTCACCGCGGCCTTGAACAGCGGCGTGGGTATCGCCG
>JAIDPG010000298.1 GCA_029062865.1 Oscillospiraceae bacterium | reverse complement strand
CCGGTGCGGTTCAAGGGGCTTGCGGTGCGGGATCTGATCGAGCTCGCCGCGGGCGGCTCTATGAATGAAACGGAGCTCTGCGGCTTGCTTGGGAAAGTCGGCTTGTGCGCCGAAGAATATATCGACCGCGAGATGAACACTTCCCTGTCGGGCGGCGAGGCGAAGCGCATTGAAATAGCGACGGTGCTCGCGCGGCGAGCAAAGCTCTCCGTGTTCGACGAGCCCGAGGCGGGCATCGATTTGTGGAGCTTCTCGCGGCTTGTCAAGACGTTTGAGGAGATCCGCGAGAAATCCGAGGGCGAGCTTGTCGTGATATCCCACCAGGAGCGAATTCTCTCGATAGCCGATGAAATAGTCGTCGTCGCGAACGGCAAAATCCGCATTTCGGGCGCAAAGGACGAGGTTCTGCCGAAGCTGATTTCGGGCGAATACACCGCCACCTGCCCGCGGAGAACGGAGGATTGTCTATGAGCGACATAATGAACGTGAACTTCAACAACATCACGGGCGATATGCTGAAAATAATCAGCGATTTCGATCCCGAAACGGGCTTCAAGGGCGCGTATAATATCCGCGAGGACAGTCAGTGCGCGGGGCGGCAGTCGTCGGAGAACATCACGATAAACTCCAAAACCGACAAGCCCGGCATCGACATCATCGTAAAGCCCGGCACAAAGGGCGAAACCGTGTTTATACCCGCCTGCGTAACTCACGCGGCGGTGGACGACCTCGTGTACAACGATTTCTTCATCGGCGAGGGCGCGGACGTGGTTATCGTCGCGGGGTGCGGCGTTCACAACGAGGGCGAGGAAGACGCGCGGCATAACGGTATCCACCGCTTCTTCCTTGAGCCAAACGCGCGCGTCGTCTACAAGGAAAAGCACATCGGCTCGGGAAGCGGCAAAGGGCTCAAGAAAATCGATCCCGTGACGGAGTGCTTCCTCAAGGAAAACGCGTACCTCGAAATGGACACGGTGCAGCTCGGCGGAGTGGATAAATCGATGCGCGATACGTCCGCGGAGCTTGGCGACAACGCGAAGATCGTCGTCCGCGAGCGCATTATGACGGACAACGCCGAGGAGGCGATAACGAAATTCAGCGTGAAGCTGAACGGCGAGGACAGCGGCGCGGACTTGGTTTCGCGTTCCGTAGCGCGCGGCAATTCGCACCAGGCGTTTTATTCGGTAGTCGAGGGAAATAATCGCTGCACGGGGCACTCCGCGTGCGACGCGATAATCGCCGAGAATGGCAAGGTAGACGCGCAGCCCGCGCTGAACGCCGCCAACGTCGACGCGGAGCTTATCCACGAGGCGGCGATAGGCAAAATCGCGGGAGAGCAGATCTTGAAGCTGTGCTCGCTCGGGCTTACGCGAGAGGAAGCCGAAAACAAGATCATTGAGGGCTTCCTTAAGTAAACAATACCGGAGCGTATTTCTAATTTTAAAATAAGGAGACTTTTTTATGACTTATGAGTTTACTCCAAGCGGGGTTTGTTCCCGCAAAATGCTTATCGAAGTCGAGGACGGCATTGTTCGCGATCTTAAGGTCATCGGCGGCTGCAACGGCAATTTGCAGGGAATTTCCGCGCTTGTAAAGGGAATGAAGATCGACGACGTTATCGAAAAGCTCGACGGACTGCGCTGCGGCGGAAAAAACACGTCCTGCCCCGATCAGCTTGCGCAGGCGCTAAAGGAGATCGCGAAATGAGAATCCCCGACTTATTCAAAAACGGCAAAACCGTCTTTTCGTTCGAGATTTTCCCGCCGAAAAAGGACGGTTCTATTGACACGATTTACAAAACGCTCGATGAGCTGACGGATCTTCACCCGGATTTCATCAGCGTTACATACGGCGCGGGCGGCAGCCTGCCGGGCTGTTCGACGCGCGAGATCGTGACGATCATCAAGGAAAAGTACCACACGGAGAGCATCGCGCATTTGACGTGCGTCAATTCCACTCGCGAGGACATTGACGAAAAAATTAAGGAGTTCGAGCAGTACGGCATTGAAAACGTTCTCGCGCTGCGCGGGGATATAAACCCGGACGTTCCCCCGAAGGAGGACTTTAAACATGCCTCCGACCTCATTGAATATATGAAGCAGAGGAGCAATCTGAGCTTCTCGGGGGCGTGCTACCCCGAGGGTCATCTGGAGAGCGAGTCGCTTGACAAGGACATCGAGAACCTGAAGCGCAAGGTAGACGCGGGTGCGACGCACCTTATTTCGCAGTTGTTTTTCGACAACGACTGCTTTTACAGATTTCTCGAAAAAGCCCGCGCGGCGGGGATAACCGTGCCAATTGAGGCGGGAATCATGCCGTGTGTGAACGCCAAGCAAATTCAGCGAATGGTAGGGCTTTGCGGCGCGTCGCTGCCGCACAAGTTCACGCGGCTTATCGGAAAATTCGGTGAAAATCCCGAAGCCATGCGCGACGCCGGCATAGCCTACGCCAACGAGCAGATCATCGACCTCGTATCGGGCGGTGCGGACGGAATTCACCTCTACACGATGAACAACCCCTATGTCGCGAGGAAGATCAGTGAAGCCGTAGCGAATGTTCTCAATTAAAAAATCCCCCGCGTTTCGCGGGGGATTTCTTGCTTCTATATATTCCTGCCCGAGCTGTCCGCGACCGCCTTTGCAACCGCCTCCGCCACGCTCTTATCCAGCGCCGACGGGATAATATACTCCGGGTTGAGCTTGTCCTCGGGGACGAGCTCTGCTATCGCCCGCGCGGCAGCTAGCTTCATCTCCTCGGTTATCGCCTTGGCGCGGCAGGCAAGTGCGCCCTTGAAAATGCCGGGGAACACGAGCACGTTGTTTATCTGGTTCGGATAATCGCTGCGCCCCGTGCCGACGATGTACGCGCCGCTTTCCTTCGCCAGGTCGTAGGTGATCTCGGGATTCGGGTTCGCCATCGGGAAAAGTATCGGCTTCTCCGCCATCGACTTCACCATTTCGGGTGTCACGAGATTTGGCTTGGAAACGCCGACAAACACGTCCGCGCCGCGCATCGCGTCCGCGAGCGTGCCCTTGCGGTTCTCCTTGTTCGTGAGCTTCGAGATCTCTGCATGGGCGGGGTTTTCGTATTGCTCGTCACGGTTTAGTATGCCATTTATGTCAACCATTATGAGGTTGCCGATGCCCAGATTAAGTAAAAACTTCCCTATCGCGATCCCTGCCGAGCCCGCGCCGTTGATGACCGCGGTGATCTCAGAGAGCTTCTTCCCCGCGCACTTTACGGCGTTTAACATCGCGGCGCCGACTACGATAGCCGTGCCGTGCTGGTCGTCGTGGAACACGGGAATGTCGAGCCGCTCCTTCAGCTTCGCCTCGATCTCGAAGCACCGCGGCGCGGAGATGTCCTCGAGGTTTATCCCGCCGAAGCTGTCAGCGATGAGCTCTATCGTGCGGACTATCTCGTCGGGGTCTTTACTCTTAATGCAGATCGGAAACGCGTCCACGCCGCCGAATTCCTTGAAAAGACAGCACTTGCCTTCCATTACGGGCATTCCCGCAAGCCCGCCGATATCGCCCAAGCCCAGCACCGCTGTGCCGTCGGTTATCACCGCGACAAGGTTGCTGCGGCGCGTCAGCTTGTACGAGAGCTCCGGGTCTTTCGCTATCTCAAGGCACGGCTGAGCCACACCCGGCGTATACGCCAGCGACAGATCCTCGCGCGTTTCAATAGGCGCGCGGGAGATCACCTCGATTTTCCCGCCCCATTCGTAATGCTTTTTTAAAGCTTCTTCTTTTATATCCATAGTGGAAATCCTCCGATGTTTTTGAGATTTTTCCCCGCCTGCGGCGGGGAGAAATAGCGGATTGTTTAACTCTTTACGTTTATCTTGTGGTTCAAGATCCTGTCGAGCTGATCCTCTGCGGTGAAGATCGAGCCTATCTGTATCGCATAGTGATTGTAAAAGCCGTGGAAGTCCGAGCCGCCTGTCGTTATCAGGTCGTAATGCTCCGCTAACTGCATTACCTGATTTGAAAAGCCCTTGCTCGCGCCCGGGTGGAACGCCTCCGCGCCGTCTATCGCGCCCTCGGCGGCGAGCTCTTCGAGAAGCTCCATACTGTCGAACACCTTGGGGTGCGCCATAATCGAAATTCCGCCCGAAGCGCGGATAAGCGTCGTCACAAAGCGCACGTCGGGATAGAAATCCGCCTCCTGTCGCACCTGCTCGGCGCACAAGCCGTCGTCCGCGTCGAAGATGTCATCGTAAACGCTGCCGTAAAGCTCAGTCGTGTAGCCGTAGTCCATAAGCGCGTGCATTATGTGGCACTTGTAGATCGCCTTGCTTCCCGCGGAGTAGCGCAGAATACTTTCAAGAGTTATCGGATATTTCTCGAGAACCTTCATCGCTAAGCTCTTGCCGAGCTTCATCCTTCCCTCGGAATTTCGCTGGCAGAGCCCCTCAAGTCTGTCGGGCTTTTGCGGGTCGTAGCACATAATATGAACCTTGCGTCCTCTCGCCGAATCAAACGCCGAAAACTCCACGGCGGGGATAACGCTCACATTGTAGCGCCTCCCCAAAACCGACGAGCGCGACAGCGACGCTAAGCTGTCGTGATCCGTTATCGCGAGATACCGCACATCGTCTCTGTCCGCCTGTCTTATGATATCCGAAATTCCCAGCGAACCGTCGGAAATAGTTGTATGGCAATGCAAATCAGCCTTCATAATCTAACCCCCTGCAAGAAGCAAGAATTTTAAGAAGCAAGAGGCAAGAAACGGAGGAGCTTGCTTCCGAATAACATATCTAGTCTATTATAACATATTTTGAATATTTTTTCAAGGGGTTTTTGTGTATTTTTATGGAAAATAAGGTTGAAACTGCGGGGAATTTAAAGTATAATAAATGTGAGGCGGGGCTCTTCCCAGCTCTCAAAAAAATTTCTAAAAAACTGTAACATTTCCCCAAATTCCGTGTCTATATAAGTGAAAGGTGAAAATCTTTTAAATTTGCGCAAATAAATTATTGAGAGGTAAAATGAACGACGAAAAGCTGCTTTCGGCGCTTGGAAACGGCGATGTTTCGGCGCTGGAGCGAATTATGAAGAAATATTCCGGATACGTGTGCACCGTGGCGCGGAACTTCTCGCGCGGTTTTTTGTCCGAGGAGGACATCGACGAGCTTTCCGTCGCGGTGTTTTACAAGCTCTGGGAGCAGCGCGGGCGGCTTGACGTGAAGCTCGGGCTGAAAGCGTATCTTTCCGCCGCCGCGCGGAACGCCGTCAAGAACCGCTTCCGCGACGACCCGCCGCCCTGCGAGGACATCTCCGAGCTAGACATTCCCGCGGAGTTCTCCGTTGAGGAGCACGCCGAGCTGTCGGAAACGCTGGAAGTCCTCGACGAGGGGCTGAAAGCGCTCTCGCCGAAGCGGCGGGAAATATTTCTGCGCTTCTACCTTTACGGCGAGCAGACCTCTCAAATCGCCAAGGCGATGAAAATATCCGAGGGCTCGGTGCGGACGGAGCTCCACCGCGCCAGAGCCAAGCTGAAAGAATATATGAGCGACAGGGGGTACGATTATGTTTGAGGAATTTTTCGCGCATTGCAAGCCGACCGACGAGGTGAAACCGTCGAAAAAGCGCGTAAACAAAAACATCGCCGCCGTTCGCTCGCTTATCGAAACGGAGGGGATTTCTATGACAGAAACAAAACGCAAAATCAGAATAAAGCCGCTTATTATTGCGGCGGCAGCAGTTGTCGCCTCAATGGCTACGCTGTTCACGGTGAACGCCTCAACGGGCGGGGAACTCGTGAGGTTCTTTATCGGCGGCAAGGAGATTGAGGGCGGCTATCAGGATTATATTGACGACGACGGCTATCGGCACATGGCATTTGACGCGATAGTTCCGGTTGAGGCATTGAATTACGCAGTGATTTTCGATTCGGATGTTGCCGATTTCGAGGAGGCGGTAAGAGTTGTCACGGACGAAAGCGACCCGGAGCTCTTCGAGAACCTCAGACAATACAGCGCCGCACAAGATGAGATTATACGGGAGAGAGAAGCATTGATGGAAGCGGGCGTTGACAAAGCGGAGCTGCCCGAGCTCCCCAGCCCCACGGAATTCGGCATTGTCTTCAAGGACAGCGAGCTTTGCTATTGGAATTTTTACGAGGTTTTGGAGGACGGAAACACACACGGCTACGGCGGGTGCATCGCCGGGAGCTTTATGGAAACGGGTGCCGCGGAGGATCACCGCCGCGGGACAAAAGCCTCCGAGCATCAAAATTACGATAGCGACACCAAACGCTTTCACTTGGAATTATATTACTACGTAGGGT
>JAIDPG010000297.1 GCA_029062865.1 Oscillospiraceae bacterium | reverse complement strand
CTTGTGGGCAATATAACCCACCGCGGAGCTTGCGCCCCGCGCTTCAGCTTTATTCAAGAACGACTTGCGTCAAATCTTTCCATTATAGAAACCGCCGTTTTTATCCCGTCGACCGCCGCGGACATTATCCCGCCGGCATAGCCCGCGCCTTCGCCGCAAGGGTAGAGGTTTGCGGCGGAAAGCGCCTCTCCGTGGTCTCCGCGCGGAATTCTGACAGGGGATGAGCTTCGGCTTTCAATCGCCGTAAGCACGCTGTCGCCGTCCGAAAAGCCCTTTATTCGCCGCTCGAACTGCTTTATACCAAGTGCCAGATACTCGCTGACGAAATCGGGGAACAACTCCCGAAGATCACACGGCTGAACGCCCAGCGGATAGGTCGGCGTAACTTTCCCAAGTGAAAACGCGCCATTTCTTCCGATAAGCTCCCGCGTCATCATAGCGGGCGCGGCTCCGTTTACGCCTCCGTGTGCGCCGAGCTCGAAGGCCTTTTCCTCCAATCCGCGGATAAAATCCACACCCGCCAGCGGCGAGTTCCCGAAATCCTCCGGCGAGACAGACACCAGCACCGCGCTGTTGGCATTCGCGCCGGCGCGGTCGAAATAGCTCATTCCGTTCGTGACGATCGAGCCGCCTGAGCTCGCGGACGCGACAACAAAGCCGCCAGGGCACATGCAAAATGTGTAAACGCCGCGGTTGTTTTCCCGATACGAAAGCGCGTACTCGGCGGGCGGCAGGGCAGGGTGCCCCGCGTATTTCCCATAAAGCGCCGCGTCGATGTCGCTTTGGAGATGTTCGATACGAGCGCCGACGGAAAACGGTTTCGGAACAAGCTCCACGCCGTTTTTGAGCAGCATTTCAAACGTGTCGTGCGCCGAGTGTCCAATTGCCAGAACCAGCGCCCCGCACGGAATTTCGCTTCCGTTTACCGAAACGGAACGCAAAACGCCGCCGCTGATTTTAACGCCGTCAAGACGCGACAGAAACCGCACCTCACCGCCAAGCTCGATGATTTTGTTTCGCAGATTTTTCACAACGCCGCGCAGTTTATCCGTTCCGATATGCGGCTTCGCGTTCGTGAGAATGTCCTCCGGCGCGCCGAATTCGTGCAGCTTTTCGAGAACTCTCCCGCAAAGCGGGTCGTTTATACGCGTTGTCAGCTTTCCGTCCGAGAAAGTCCCCGCTCCGCCCTCGCCAAACTGTACGTTAGTTTCCGCGTTGAGCAAGCCGTTTTTCTGGTAGTTATCCACCGCCGCGATCCGCTCGTCCATTGCCGCGCCTCTCTCAAGAACGATAGGCTTGTAGCCGAACTCGCAAAGGGTCAGCGCGCAGAACATTCCCGCGGGTCCAAACCCCGCGATGACAATTTCGCCTTTTGGTTTTTCCGAGC